>JAEUQF010000389.1 GCA_016789745.1 Bryobacterales bacterium | reverse complement strand
CCGCGCCGCCAACTCGCTCGACCCCGGATACTGCTGCGCGTGCTCTTCATTCAACTTTGCCAACTGATCCAGCCGCGCCCGCTGCCGATCGCCGGAAACACCCTCCGGCGGCCGCAGATCCAGAATCGGATCTCCCGATGGCCGGAACACCGTGCCTTGGTTCGACGCCGGCAGAAACCCGTTATTCCAATTCGATACCCCGGCATTCGGCCCGCCCCGCGGATCGTAGATCACCACGTACGCCGGCAGGTTCTGGTTCTCCGTCCCCAGCCCGTAACTCACCCACGACCCTACACTCGGGTGCCCCATTAGCAGCGACCCGGTATTCCACTCGTAATGCGCCAGCACGTGGTCATTCGACTTACAAACGCCGGACCGGATCAGCGCCACTTCGTCAATCACCGACCCCATGTGCGGGAATAACTCCGAAACTTCCGTCCCCGCCTTGCCGTACTTGTGGAACTCATACGGGCTCCCCATGATCGGCCCCGGGTACCCCTGCCGCACCACGATCTCCCCAAACCCCGACAACGGCTGCCCATGGTACTTTCGCAGGTTCGGCTTCGGATCGAACGTGTCGATATGGCTCACCCCGCCCGTCATGAACAGGCTGATCATCGCCTTCGCCTTCGGCGCGTGATGCGGCTTCCGTGGCGCGCTCAGCAACCCCACCGACGGCGCCCCCAGCAGATTCTGCTGTGCCAATAGACTCGCCAGCGCCACCCCGCCGATGCCGCCGCCCGCCGTAAACAGTAACTCGCGCCGGGAGATTGTCTTCATCTTCATGACGACCTCAGTTGATATACAAAAACTCGTTCAGATTAATCAGCACATCGCACAAGTCCGCCAGCGCTTCCAACGCCGGCGACGCCGATCCGCCATGCGCCTCCCGCTGCCGGTTCAGGAACGCCACATTGGCCTCGCGCTCGGTCCCCGACGGCTCCCGGCTCAACGCCATGCGGTACGCCGCCCGCACCTGCGCCTCCTGCTCCGGCCCCGCCTGCTCCAACACACGCTCGGCGAAGTACCGCGCCTGCTGCACGATGAACTCGTTGTTCAACATCGTTAGTGCCTGCGTCGGCACTGTGCTAATACTCCGCGATTCACACGTCAAATTCGGATCCGGCTGATCAAACACCTCAAACATCGGATACTTCATCCCACGCTTGAAATAGGAATAAACGCCGCGCCGCCATACCGCCGGCCCTTCGTCATTCACCACCCAGATCCCCTTCGCTACCGACTTCCGCACCCGCTCCGCCACGGGAGGGAAGTACGCCGGTCCGCCCGCCTGCAGGTTCAGCTTCCCGCTCACCGCCAGAATGGCGTCGCGAATCGCCTCGCCTTCCAGCCGCCGCTGCGGATAATGCCACAAGTAGAGGTTGTCCGGATCCGTCTCCAACGCCGCCTTCGAGCTGTACCGCGAATCCATCTGATACGTCTCCGACAGCAGAATGAGCCGGTGCATCTGTTTCACGCTCCAGCCCTTCCGCACAAACTCCGTCGCCAGCCAGTCCAGTAACTCCGGATGCGTCGGCCGCCGCCCCAGCCTGCCGAAGTTACTCGCCGTTAACACCAATCCCTTGCCGAAATGATGCTGCCAGATGCGGTTCACCATCACCCGCGCCGTCAACGGATTCTCCGGCGACGCTACCCACTCCGCCAGCGCCCGCCGCCGTCCCGTCGTGATCCGCCCGTCCTTCGGCGGAATTGCCGTCGGTATCCCTAAGTCCCCCACAATCTGCGGGAACCCCGGCTGCATCTCCGGACCCGGCGACAGATAATCCCCCGCCTCCAGAAAATACGACTTCGGCGGCTTGTACGGCTTGCCCGCCACCGGCACATACGTCTCGTTGATATCACCGCCCTGGTTGCCGCTCCCCGCCTTGCCCGGCGCCTCATCATCCCCAGGACCCATCGGCGCCAGCCGGTGATCGCCGTCCCTCACCCCCATCGCCACCGGCAGCGGCCTCGGCATCTGCTTCTGCAACTCGCGTACCTGCGCCTGCAGCTTATCCACCGCCTCGCGGTCCTCCGCCTTCATCAACGACCGGTGATTGTTCGGGCGTATGCTTAACACCTGCGTCGCCAGCAACTTCTGCCCCTCGGTGCGCTGCGCCTCCGGCGTCCGTACGGCCTCTTGAATATCCTTCGGGAACGTCGCCAGCTTCTGTTCGAAGGCCTGTTTGCGATAGGGCGCTTCGAGTGTGCGAATCGTTTCGATGAGTGGGTCAAGTTGGCCCTGGATCGACGCCCGCTTCGCCTCATACGCCGCCACCTCACTCGCCGGCGCCAGCGGATGATCGTAGTTGATATACGGGTTGAATACCGCCATCAGCTTGTAATAATCCGCCTGCGAAATCGGGTCGAACTTATGATCATGGCAGCGCGCGCAACTTACCGTCATCCCCAGAAACGCCCGCGTCGTCGTCCCAATCAGATCATCCAGATAGATATACCGGTACTGCGGGTTGTCCTTCTCCCGAAAGCCCACCGTCGATCCCACCCGGTGAAAGCCCGTCGCCGTTACCGCGTCATAATCGGCATCGTCCAACTCATCGCCTGCAATCTGTTCCCTGACAAAACGGTCGTACGGCTTGTCCTGGTTGAACGCCCGGATCACGTAATCCCGGTACCGCCAGGCATTCGGATACGTGAAGTCCTGCTCATACCCTCCCGAATCGGCATACCTCGCCACATCCAACCAGTGCCGTCCCCAGCGCTCTCCATAACGCGGCGAATCCAGCACCTGATTGACTAACTTCGCCCACGCATCCGGCGACCCGTCACTTACAAACGCATCCACTTCTTCGGGCTTCGGCGGCAGCCCCGTCAGGTCCAGATACAGCCGCCGGATCAGGGTCTGTCTCGGCGCCCGCCCGGTCGGCACTAATTCGTTCTCGCGCAGCTTCGCGTGTACGAACTGGTCCACGGGGTTGCTATTCCACCGCGCCTCCGGCGATACCGGCGGCTCCCGCCGCACCGGCTTCACAAACGCCCACCACTTGCGATCGGCCTCGGTAATCTTGCGCCCCGCCGCGCCACCGGTGGTCTGCGCCGCCGCTGCCAGCGCCGCGCCTTCCCACTTCGCCCCCTGGTCAATCCACCGCCCGATCGTGGCGATCTCCGCCTCACTCAACTTCCCACCCACCGGCATGGAAGGCTGCAACTTCCCGCTGATGCGCTGGAAGAGTGCGCTGTTTGCCGCATTGCCCGGAATGATCGCCGTGCCGTGCGACCCGCCCCGCATCGCCGACTCCCTTGTCGCCAAACTGAATCCGGCCATGTGCTGTTGCCCGCCATGGCACCCCGAACACGCCCGCTCCAACACCGGCCGCACCTCCTTGCCGAACGACACCGCCGGCGGCGAGGATTGCCCCGCGGCCGCCGTGACAGCGGCCAGCACGGCCAAAGGGAGACGCACGTGGTCCAGGTTACGAAGCATTGGCGGTTGTGATCTCGTATTCGGTCAGGGCCTCCAGAGCGTGGGCCGAATGCAAACGCCAGCCCTCGATTCTTTCGGCGGTTAACGCAGCCGCGGCTTCCGGCGATCGCTCCATCGCCGCGACAATTTCGGCATGATCCTCGGCCAGTGACCCATAGTCGGTCGGCAGCGCCGAAACCAGACCGCACAGAATATACGCAAACGGCGCGGCCGCAATCGCCTGGCACGCCTGGATCAAAAAGCTGTTATCCGAAAGCCGGTACACTTCCTGGTGAAACTGGTAATCGGCCAGGCAGAACCGCGACAGATCATTGCTCCGGGCGGCCCAGCGCATCTGCTCCACCTGCTCCAGCAGCGCACGCTTGCCCTCCGGCGTCAGCGCCCGCGCCGCGGCGGCCGTCGCCACCGGTTCCAGCACCATTCGCACGGAAAACAACTGGTCGATCTCGCGCTGTGTGTAGCGGTTGACGTTGGTGGACCGGTTCAATAACTTCGTCACTACCCCCTGCGCATGCAGGTCCTGCAGGGCTGCGTTTACAGTAGCTTGAGAGACTTGCAACTGCGCCGCCAGCTTCGCTTCGAGCAACCGTTGCCCAGCCGCCAGCGAGCGGTCAAAGATCATGCCCAAAATGGCACGGCGGACCTGCTCAACTTTGGTGACGGCGAGAATGGGCTTCATGGGGACCAGCATAGCGCCGTCACTATACTAATTAATGATAATCATGGGCGCAACCCCGCCCCGTACCTTTTTTTACTCCACCCTCACCCAATCCGACTGCCGCCATCCATCTCGCCCTCCCATCCCCGACAGAGGGCCAGTAGCCTGGAGATAGTCATCATTCAGAGCCGGTGAGTATCAAGTTGCGGCTGCCCCAGTGAGCCGAACAGGTTGGGCGTTACGCGTTGGGCGCGCAGGTAGAATGACACCGCACCAGCCGTGTGGCCGGGCGTGGGCATCACGTACGGACGCCCCGGAATGTCGAGTGGATCGCCGCCGGAGAAGGTTCGAGGGGAGGTGACACTGGCGGTGCTCGACCAAGGGGTGATGGACCACGAAATTTGCCGCCGCGCGGGACCGGTACCGGCGGAAGTGGCGGAGCCGGGCCGGGGAGCCGGGTAGCAAAGAAGGTGGCGACTAAGGCGCGTTCATGGCGACCCGGGTGGCAGAGGGATCAGCCGGTCCGCGCGGTGGTTCCGCCTCTCGCGTTATGGTTGGTGCGACCGGGTGCGCCGCCTGGCGAAGGCGTCGCGAGATAGGGCGCCCGCTGTAAGGGTAGGGGGCGGCTGCTTCCGGAAGGAGATGACACTCGATCGTCTCTCTTTCGCCAAGCCGGTTTCAAATGGGGCCGGGGTAGGGTAGTCCCCGGAAAGCTCCGACTCTTGTCATGGAAAGCCCAACCGGGGCGATGCTTCAATGAGGCCGGGAACCGTAGTCCCCGGAAAGTAATGGCAATAATATACTTGACGAATCCCGGGTTCGATGACATACTTGAACCATGGTTGAGCCCACGACGCTACAGGAAGCCATCCTCTTCTTCTCGAACCCGGAGAACTGCCACGACTACATGGTTGCGCGGCGCTGGCCCAATGGTGTTGTGACCTGTCCGAGTTGCGGAAGTGATCGGGTGAGTTACCTGTCCAACCAGAAGAAGTGGCAGTGCAGCACCAAGCACTCGAAGCGCCAGTTCACACTGAAGACCGGAACCATCTTTGAGGACTCTCCGCTCGGCTTGGACAAGTGGCTGACGGCTACTTGGATGATTACTAACTGCCGCAATGGAATTAGCTCATGGGAGTTGCACCGCACTCTCGGAATAACTCAGAAGGCGGCATGGTTTGTGTTACATCGCGTGCGCCTTGCGATGCAAGATGATCTTACTGGCGGAAACCTGGAAGGCGAGGTAGAAGTAGACGAAACCTTCATTGGCGGGAAAGCGCGCAACATGCACAAGGACCGTAAGCGTCGCGTGCAGGCCGAAGGCCGCAACACTGGCGGCAAGACTGTGGTGCTTGGCATTCTTGAGCGCAAGACAAAGCGTGTTCGCGCTACTGTGGTTCCGAATCGCAAGAAGGATACGATGCAGTCCGGGATTCGCGGTGTTGTTGAGCCGGGTGCCTCGATCCACTCCGACGAGCACGGCAACAGTTGGAAGATGGAAGAGTACGAGCATCTTATCGTGAATCACTTAGAAGCCTATGTGAGTGGCAACGTGCATACTTAACGGCATGGAGAACTTCTGGAGCTTACTTAAGCGCGGGCTCCATGGCACTTATATCAGCGTGCAGCCTTATCACCTGTTTCGGTATGTAGATGAACAGGCGTTCCGCTTCAACGTGCGCAAGGATGTGGACGGTGAGAAGATCAGCGATGCGGAGCGCTTCAGGATGGTGGTGACGCAGGCCGTGGGCCGTCGCCTCACCTACGAGGAACTGACGGGTAAGATGTTGGAGGATGGCGAAAGAGGGATCGTTCCCTAGTCGGAAGATTCAGCGGGGCCGGAAGAAGCGGGCGTCTTCTTCTTAGGCCCTCTTCTTCTGGGGTTAGCATCAGCCATCTTCCTGTACTCCTCTTCGCGGCGAGTTACCACTTCACGTGGGACGGACAGGATCTTTCGCAAGGCCAAGTCCATAGCCTTCCAGGACTGAGATCCTTCAACGTATTCCGCCTGCTTTTTCATACAGAACATTACCCTGCCTCATTATCCCACCGCTGCCTATCTCGAAAGGCGATCCTTGTGATGTAGTGGTCGCCGAATGCGGTGCCCGCATTATCTAGTGCCCTGCTTGCATCAAACACAAAAAACGAGCGAAACTCACCGTTTGCTGCTTTATGTCAGCCTACCCATCTCGTGGTTGACATCTTCCCCTCCATGGTCTCAGTCTTTCGTGCTACCATGAGTAAGCCTCAGAGGAAGGGCTTACATGTTGATTGACGTATCCGCCATAGACGCTGAGATTGAACGGCTTCAGAAGATTCGGGCTCTTGCTATTGATCCCGAGATGCAAAGGCTTTTTGAGAAGTTCGTCAAGGCTGAGGCGACGCCGCCTTCTCCTTCTGTTCCTGCAGCGGTGTCGGACGAGGATGAGGGCGGAAAGCTGCAGCGCGGCGCACTAAAGCGCGCGGTCACAGAGCGGGCGCTTCAAAAGTTCGAGTGGTTCACCGGCTACGAGCTAAAGAATGAGATGCAAGCGGATGGCTTTCCATTCACTGCGGCTCGCCCCGAGATTACAGTTCTGGAAGTGCTGCGTACGATGGGCAATGATGGGCAGCTTGAAGTGCAGAAGGGCGAAGGTAACAGCCCTAACAGGTACCGCGCCAAGCAATTGCCGCTGCCAGATCCGCAGTAAAGGTTAAAGGGTTTAGAAAGGATGGCCAGTCAGAAGAGAACAAGCCCTCATCGCCACCACGCGGGGAACCGCGATCCGCTCCGGGTGGTGAGGGCAGGAAGCAACACGGCCCTGAGTCGCCAAGTTTACGAGGCGAAACGACTCAGGGCCGCAGGAGCGGAATGACTTTCGACATTCCATGACAGGAGCACCTTAACATGCCCCAAACTTCATACACCAAGCGGGTTCCTCAGCCGGAAACCGCTAACCGCAAATTCGCTCAACGCATCTGGCACTGGCGCGCAAAGCGCTACCTCTACGCCAAGGACTACAACATCAAGGGCTTCCCTCTCGGGTAGCCTAACCAGCGGAGCTTAGCAGTTTATCACTACGAGTAGCGGGCCAGCAACATCGGTCCGCTACTCATCTTAATCATACCAGACGCCTCCTATTTTCCCTCAGAACGAGGGAACCGGAACAAAGGCCACCTTCCCTCCCGTGGTAGGCTTCGTTCTAAATCTGAAGCTTGCCACTCCTTTCCAAAATGGGAGCCAGTTCACGTTGTAGCTAGCCATAATTGAAAGGTCGGCGTACTCAACCTTTAGGTCGTATCCGCGCCCTGCAAATGGCAACCAGCATTCAGCAGCGATTTGCTCCATGGCTACCATTTCCGTGATAACGGAGTCTTTAGGTTTGGAGCGTATCCCCTCAGCTTCATAGGGGCTATTGCCCTCCGCGTTGTTAAGTTTAAGCTTGTGAAACACGCAGCTATACTGCACGCTCCCAAGGGCAAACTTTCCGGCGTTAGCAAGCATGAATTGAGTGGTCATGGGCTTGCTATCATCGAGGGCAGGAGTAACCGAAATTGCCATTAGCGGCCGCCACTCGTAAAGCAGCAACACTATCGTCACTACATTCAGGATGTAGGAGCCTGTTTGAATGGCGACCTTATACCAAGGAGTGCGTGGTTGGGGCGCTGGCGGGATTGGGTCTGGCGCTGGCTTCGCTTGTGCTGGCTCTGGCTCTGGCGATCCAGGTGGCGAAGCTTTAGGGCGTCGAGCCGCCTTCTTGCGCGGCTTCTCCGCGAACTGATTTCCATTTCTCTTGCTCAACGTTGCACATCATAACGCTTCTTAGCATCTCGGTGCTGAGTTCAAACTCGCATCTAAAGCCAGCCTGTCATGCTTCCCTCAGGGTACAATCGGGGAGTTGATTCGTCAAGTATATTATTTCCAAAGTAATGGCTTTAACCTTCTCCAATTCGGCGGCACCACGCTTCAATGAGGCCGGGACCCGTAGTCCCCGGAAAGACAGGCCAGTTTCTTCGCTACGGTAGCAGCCAAACCTCGCTTCAATGAGGCCGGGAACCGTAGTCCCCGGAAAGATCCGCCTACGGTCGCCGTGCCCGCGCCGATCACGGCGGTAGCTTCAATGAGGCCGGGAACCGTAGTCCCCGGAAAGTGGATCCGGAAGTCCTGCAGGAGGGTGCGCGGATCGTCGCTTCAATGAGGCCGGGAACCGTAGTCCCCGGAAAGAATTGTAGGCGTGGTTGGCCGGTTTGGTTGAGTCGTTGCTTCAATGAGGCCGGGAACCGTAGTCCCCGGAAAGTCGGCTCCCCTCGACTGGTGAGGGCGACCGGCCCGGTGTTGCTTCAATGAGGCCGGGAACCGTAGTCCCCGGAAAGCGGACACCGAAGCCCCTGGAAGAGATGAGCCAGTGGCTTCAATGAGGCCGGGAACCGTAGTCCCCGGAAAGGCGGCGGCGAAGGCAGCGATGGATTTTGCAGAGGGGGCGAAGCTTCAATGAGGCCGGGAACCGTAGTCCCCGGAAAGCAATGGTCACGTGGCTATATCAGCGGCAAGTGGGAAGCTTCAATGAGGCCGGGAACCGTAGTCCCCGGAAAGGATTAGTTCCAGTGGGGTTAATAGGTTGATAGTGGATGCTTCAATGAGGCCGGGAACCGTAGTCCCCGGAAAGCGCTGCTACATCGTGGAAATCCGCCACGGGAAATGGCAGCTTCAATGAGGCCGGGAACCGTAGTCCCCGGAAAGGAAGGCTGGCATCCAGGTCGCGTTCCCGCCCATCCTGCTTCAATGAGGCCGGGAACCGTAGTCCCCGGAAAGGCGGGGTGGTGTACTACAGGACTAGCACAGACGGCCTGCTTCAATGAGGCCGGGAACCGTAGTCCCCGGAAAGGATGCGCGCTGTTCTGGCGGCACCTGCTGACGTACCGGCTTCAATGAGGCCGGGAACCGTAGTCCCCGGAAAGGCCGCCGCGTCTGGAAATACAGGCCCATGGAAGATCAGGCTTCAATGAGGCCGGGAACCGTAGTCCCCGGAAAGGGCTCCGGCGTTTCTCGCGGAGATCGTGAAGGCCTACGCTTCAATGAGGCCGGGAACCGTAGTCCCCGGAAAGACTGGGCGGCGGTCGAGGCTCTGGTGGTGCGGCTGGCTTCAATGAGGCCGGGAACCGTAGTCCCCGGAAAGACAAGTTTTGTGGTATGTGATTCCACAAAAGTCCCGCGTTGGGCTTCAATGAGGCCGGGAACCGTAGTCCCCGGAAAGCCAGTGGACAGCGCGATTGCGCTGCCGCCGATGATACCTAGCTTCAATGAGGCCGGGAACCGTAGTCCCCGGAAAGAGTGCCGCCTGCGCTTTGACCTTACGCCACAGGTCGCGAGGCTTCAATGAGGCCGGGAACCGTAGTCCCCGGAAAGGGCCACCCCTCTATCCTATTCTATTTTCAAGCATCTACGGACCACTTTGCGAGCGGTCCCCGATCCCACCCTCACTCCACTCCCATCCCTATCCCAAATCCGCTTCTAACTCTAACATAAGTAAGCCCGCGAGCGGCCCCCGGCTTTTCGCCATCACCTCGCCGCTCGCGCCGCCCTTCCCACCTACCGCGTCACGAACACCGGGTACTCCCCAATCTCCCCCTCCAGATACTTCCCTAACAGCCTCGCCTGCACCTCCAATAACCGCCGGTAGCTCAACCGGTATTCAAACAGCGGGTGCGTCACCAGCGTGTCCATCCTCGCTTCATACGCCCGGTAAAATGCCTTCCGCCCCTCCGGCTTCAGCGCCACCGACCGGCCCACCCGCAGAAAATCCCGCAGCGTCACCATCTTCGTATTGATCGCATTCACCACCGCGCTATCCACAATCAGCGCCCGAAACGGCTCCATCAAATCCAGCGCCAGCGCCGGCCGCCCGAACCGCGGCTGATGGTAGTAACCCAGCATCGGGTCAAACCCCACCGCATAACACGCAATCGTCAGATCCTTCACCAGCATGCTGTACCCCAGCGACAGCAGCGCGTTGATCGGGTCCAACGGCGGCCGCCGGTTCCGGCCCTCCCAGTCAAACGTAAACCCGCCGCTCGTAACCGACCCATCCTCTGTCTCCACTTTGATCAATCCCTGAAACGCCCCAAAATACAACCGCGCCGCGTTCCCCTCAATCCCCAGCAGTTCCTCCAACGAACCCGCCTCCTCGGCCCGCTCGGCCATCTCCTTCATCTCCGCCAGTACCCGCGGCGACGGCTGCAGGTGGTTCCGCAGCAAGAACGTGCGCTGGTTGCGGATCTTGCCCGCTGTCAACTGCCGCGCCAGCTTCCGGCAAAACCACGGCTCCCCCGCCAACAGAAACTGCTTCTGCCGCAGGAATATGTTCTTCGTCGATAACCCCGTCGTCATCCCAAAGAACCAGCCGCCCATCGAGAAATAGCAGATCGGCACCTCGGCCTCCAATAACGACTGCACCGCCTGCGTCGTGATCTGAATATTGCCCATCAGATTCACCTGGCAGATCTCCTGAATCCGCACATCCTGGATCGTCTTCTCTTTCTCCTTCACGCTCAGCACTTCCCCAGACCGCCCCACCTTCAACCCCTGCGTGTCCAGGTACAGCGGCTTGCGGTCGTATCGCGGCGCCAGCAGCCGCCGCACTTCGCGCAACGCCGATTTGCGCGGCAGCGCCGCCGCCTGCTCGGCGAACAGTTGCAACTGGTCCGCCCCGCCCGCACCACCCCCGGCCGGCGCCGCCTCGATATGGTGCAGCGACGTCACTTCATCGGGCAGACACACCGGAGCCAGCGAACACCCTACGCATTTCGGACTCCCCTCCAGCGGCGGCGGAATCGACCCGTACCGCGCCAGCCGCGTCGCCGCCCCAATCGCCTCCCGCGTCTGCCCCAGCAGTTCCTCGGTGAACGGCACCGCCACCCGCTGCTTCGTCTTCTGGTAATACAGCACGCCCTCGCTCGTCGTGTACCCGTTTTCCCGCAGCACCAGCGCCTGCACCGCCAACTGGATCCGATCCGGATCCCACGCACCCAACCCGCTCGCCGTCTCAATCGGCGCCCCGTGCTTGTAGTCCACCGGCGTCACCGCCCCCGCTGTCGCTTCCAGCAGATCGAGCTTCGCGATCACCCCATGTTCCAGACTCGACAGCGTCAGCGACCGCGTGTGCAACACCTCATCCGGCTCCAACTCGGACTGCGCCGGCAATCCGCGCGACCCCGGTTTGTCCACCCGCTGGTGCTGCGCCGCGCCTTCCACCGTATCGGCGCTCTCCAAAAAGATCCCCTCCACCCATTCGTAGAAGAACAGGCGTGGGCAATAGGTGAACTCGTTGAGCATGCGCGCCGGAAGCAGGTCCGGCAGGTCGCGGCCCGTGGGCTGAGACTGGGGGAGGCTGGCCATGGTGTGTGTCCTTTAAAGTCAGATCACGATGCAGGGAGCATCGAGCGATGTGTACGGTTTGCCGAGCGACGTGATCACCCGGTCCCCACGCCCCTCGGCCGGCCCCAGGTGCACGAACAGCACCTGGTCTTCCCGGTGATGGATAACGTCACTCAGGTCCCGGCGCAAGCGCGCCAGATCCGTCGCCGTCAGCTGGCACTCGAAGATGGAGTATTGCAGATGATCCCCATAGCCGCGCATGGTCTGGAAGACCTTTCGCAGCCGCTTATCGTCGCAAATGTCGTAGCAGACCAGATACGATGCGCGCATATGCCGGGATTTTAGGAGAAACTCCAAGCCCCGGTCAATCGGTTTTTCCCGAGGACCAGCCGCCCCCACCAGCCGCCGCACGGGCGCCGTCCCCTAAACGCAGACTGTTCCGCTCACGCGAGCGCCGACGTGATCGCCAAAACCCGGCCACCGCTCGCAACCTGTCTTATGTTAGAGTTAGAGACGATTGGCGGGCACGAAGGCCCACGCCCCCCACCCCGTCCGAGCCACCGCTCGCAAACGGCGGCAGAGGTCCTTGAAAATTGAATAGGATAGAAGGGCGGCTATTTCCGAGACCAAACGGTCTCGGCCTCATTGAAGCACTGCCCGTCCTTGCGCAGCATCTCGCCGGTCGGGAAA
>JAEUQF010000379.1 GCA_016789745.1 Bryobacterales bacterium | reverse complement strand
GGGTAAACGAGTATATGCACGGGCAGCACGATTTTGGGAACTTCGTTACCGGGCTGTTGTACCATCCGGGCGGGAACAAGAACCACGTCATTGTGGCAGCGGTTAAGATCCCCAGCCGGGCCGAGAATGGTAAGGTGGGTGTCGTGCTGGAGTATGGGCTGTTCTTTTAACAGACACCAGGTTACCTTCTTCCTGATGCCCGAAGAGGCTGCTGCTTTCGAGCGGCAACTCGTCGAGCGGTTCGATGCGTTGGTGGTGGACCATCATTCCTCAGACGGCGCGCCGCGGGTGGCCCCGTCGATACTGAAGGGTTATCGTCGTCTCGCGGAGGGCTGCCTCCCGGAGTTGGACGGCGTTTGTTCCCTGCGGCAGACCTGCCGTGGAGTTTGAAATCGGGCGCTGGTATGGGGACCGGCTGGCGAGAGGCAGGCTCTGGTATGTGGAGGTGGAACCGGAGTTCGCCCGATGGGGCGCCACGATGTTGCGCTTCACCCGAAAGCAACTGCAAAGACACGAAGTGACGTTCTACGGGAATCGAGTGGCCATTGCCTACCTTGGTACACAAGCCTTGCGATATTACGAGAGTGGTGGGCGCCTGGTTGATCTCTAAACGCGCTGCCCGGAGGCGTGGGCGCGTCGCAACTGGCGCTGCTGGCGGCGGCGCTGGCGTTCCAGCTCCAGCAATTCCTGGCGGCTGGCGGCCTTGATCCCTTCATCCAGCGTTTTCCAGAAGCTGCGGAAATACTGCAGCGCGCTGAGGACGCCGAAGACCATGACAGCCCACATCCAAGCCATGGCGAAGCCGTGCATATCGGGCCGTCGCAGGGCGACCATGAGCATCGAAATCGCGATCACCTGGGCGAGCATCTTGGTCTTACCCAGGTCGCTGGCAGGAATCGTGAGGCCTTTCGAAGAGGCGATGCTGCGCAGGCCGCTGACAGCGAATTCGCGACCAATGATGAGGATGGCCATCCAGCCCGGGACGGCCTGCTTCTGCACCAGCGAAATCAGCGCACTGCTGACCAGCAGTTTGTCGGCGATGGGGTCGAGCAGGATGCCGACGGTGGTTACCTGTTTCCAGCGACGGGCGAGGTAGCCATCGAGCAGGTCGGTAGCGGCAGCGGCCCAGAAGATGGCAAGCGCGATGTACTCACTCGCCAAGGTAAATCGGGCGACACGAATCTCATGGGTATCGGTGACCAGGGTGGCCACGAGCAGCGGTACGAAGAAGATACGCAGCAGCGTGAGGCGATTGGGTAGATTCATGGGGCCGAGCCGGGCAAGGCCTGCCCTCTATTGGACCATAAACTGACGCAGCCGTCTGCGCAAGCTTTCCGACGCATCGGCCGTGACCACCAGCGTGCTGTCCTCATCTTCGTAGTGCTGTTCGCGAATCCGGGCGTGTTCGTGGATCTGGTGGATGGCGGCGCCTTCCACCGAAGGAATGCGGAAGGTAGTTTCGACGACCGGGTCGGCGGGCAGCACTTCGTCGATCATGGCGAGCAGCTGGTCGAAACCGTCGCCGGTTTTGGCCGAAATCGCAACGGCGCGGGTGCGGCTGCGATGGGCGGATTCGCCGAGCAGGCGGGAGGCCACCGAGTCGACCTGACCGACGCCTTCGGGCAGGCGGTCAGCCTTATTGAGAACGAGGATCTGCGGGGTTTCGCCGGCTTCAATCTCGTCGAGGACGCGCAGCACCTGAGCGGTCTGATCCTCGGCGTGTTCGTTCGAAACATCCACGACATGCAGCAGCAGCGCCGCCTGTCGCACCTCTTCGAGTGTGGCGCGGAAGGCTCGCACCAGCGTCGTGGGCAGGCTGCGGATGAAGCCGACTGTATCGCTGAGCAGCACCTGGCGACGGCTGGGCAACTGTAGTTGACGGACAGTGGGATCGAGCGTGGCAAACAGGCGCGCATCGGCGTCCACACCGGCGCCGGTGAGGCGGTTGAACAGCGTCGACTTGCCGGCGTTCGTGTAGCCGACCAAGGCGATGGTGGAAAGCGGTACGTCGACACGCTGGCGGCGCTGGATGGTGCGGCCTTTCTTAACCGCTTCCAGATCGTTCTCGATCTTGCGGAGACGGCCTTTGATCTTGCGGCGATCGGTTTCCAGCTGCGTTTCGCCGGGGCCGCGCGTGCCGATACCGCCGCCCAATCGCGACATGGAGGCGCCGCGTCCGGTAAGCCGGGGCAGGGCATAGTTCAACTGCGCCAGTTCCACCTGTAACTGGCCTTCGCGGGTGCGGGCGCGCGAGGCGAAGATATCCAGGATGAGCTGCGTGCGGTCAATGACTTTCGCGTCCAGCGCCTTTTCGAGATTGCGGAGCTGGGTGGGGGTGAGTTCCTGGTCGAAGATGACGACGTCGGCTTCCAGACCCTTCACCAGCCCGGTGAGTTCCTGGAGTTTGCCGGAGCCGATGAGCGTGGACACCTCCACATTCGGCCGGATCTGGACAACTTGCTCGACAACGGTGGCCCCAGCCGTAGCAGCCAAAGCGGCGAGCTCGTTGAGAGATTCTTCGGTGGTGACTAGCGGCTTGGCGGAACTGGAGCCAGGGCGGACCTTCTTCTCAAAGCCCACCAGGATGGCACGCTCCGCCGCAGCCGGCAGAGTGTCGTGAAGGGGGCGAATTTACTCCACCTCCTGCGGTGGCAGGGGCGCGGGCGCACCGGGGACCGCTGGGTACGGACCGACACTGTGGCCGGCGCCTTTGGGCACCACCACGGTGGAAATCGCATGCTTAAAGATCAATTGCTCCTGGTTGTTGGTTTCCAAAACCACGGAGTATTTGTCGAAACTCTTAATACGACCGCTCAACTTCACACCGCTCATCAGGTAGATGGTGAGGAAGGTTTTGTCGCGACGGGCGTTGTTGAGAAACGCTTCCTGAATATTCTGCGCCAGCTTATCCATTGTTCTTCTCCCTGCCGCCGCACCGGGTAGTACGACGTCGGTCGTTTGTTGTTTGCCAGCTTTCCGAACTGGGCAATTACATGATACCGAATCCAGGGCGGGCCAGCGGATGCCGGGAGGGGCGCCCGCGGGAGATGCTGGTATGGCAGCGTACTATTCGTCGTGGTCGTCGGCGGGCTTGGCGGGGCCGGCTGGATGCAGCGAAGCCACTAGCTTGACTAAGTCCTCCGGTTTCGCGGTTTGGGAAGCTTTCGGCTTTCCGTCGGCGCCAAGAGACTCCACTTTGAACTGTGTCACCGAGCCGAGGGCTTCATCGAGATTGAACGACGGCACGTTGCGGAGCGAGGGGACGCGGGCGATGCCATGTTCGTCGATGAAGGCTTCGGCCGAGTCGACCACGAAGCGGATGCGCATCTGTTTCCGGATCGCCAATTTCTTGAGTTCTGCCAGTGTCATGGGTAGGAAGAAGCCACAAGCGTAACACTAAATGGACTGGACGCGCCGGAAGGCGGAGAGTAGGCTTGTGCTATGACCCCAGACATGGCAAAAGGTGTTGCGGCACATAGCTGCAAGGATGTGGAAGGCGAAGCAGCCACCACACGGAAGGTACTGGCCGCATTTCCGGCCGGGCAGGAGGCTTACAAGCCGCATGAGAAGAGCATGGCGGCATTGGAACTGGCGTATCACATCTCTTCGACGGAGATCTGGTTTCTGGAGAGCATCGCCGCGGGCGCGATGGGCCCGTTCACGGAGAAGCCGGAGTCCATCCAGACGTTCGCTGATGTAGTGGCGGACTACGACGCGCGCTTTGGTCCGGCGCTGGCGAAGGTAGCGGCGATGGATGGCGGGTCGCTGGCGAAGATTGTGCCGTTCTTCGGGGTGTTTGAGATGCCGGCGGTGGCGTACCTGAACTTCCTGCTGAAGCACAGCATTCACCATCGCGGGCAGGCGTCGGTGTACGTGCGGCTGATGGGCGGCAAGGTGCCGAGCATTTATGGCGGCAGCGCCGATGAGCCGTTCCAGGCGGGTGCCGGGGCGTAAGCGTTTGGACTAGCGAAGGGCTCCGGCTGCACGCAGCAGAGTGACGGCCGGGCCCGGCAGCATGGCGAGGGCGGTGAGGGCGGGTGGGAGCAGATGCCACCAGGCTCGAGTCGCCAGTGCGTTCAGGACCAGGGCAAGCAGCAGGGGGGAGATGGGGCGCAGATAGCCGAACGGATCGGCCAGGTGCGAGGGCGCCGCCAGCAGCAGCGCCAGCAGGCTGAACAGGAGGCTGAGGAGTGCGGGGGGTGAGGGCCAGTCCCGCACGGCCAGGCGCAAGCCAAGGGCAACGGCAGCGATAAGGGCGAGGATGGCCAGGATATCCAGCGATTGGATGAGCAGAGCGACGGCCGGCGGCCAGGACGGCATGGTGCGCACTTCCAGCAGTCGGGCGAAGAGGCCCCAGACGGGCCGCGCGATGATGTTGCCGTAAGCAGCTTGCGGGGTGTTGACGGCGACGTAGCCGGCCCACAGCGCAAACGGCACGGCACAACTCACGAAGACTACCAAGCGCCTGGGCTGGCGTTGCAGCAGGGCACTGCCGGCGGCGGCCGCTGCCAGCAGCAGGCCGGTTTCGCGGAGGAGCGGGGCGGCAACCGAGACAGCCACCATCGCCCCAGCAAGGCCGCGGCGATGAAAGTAGAGGAACGCGGCGACCGCGGCGCAGAGCGGCCCGTCGAGCAGGGCGCGGTCGACGGAAGCGATGGTGCCTGGCAAGGCCAGGAACAGGAATCCCCACCAGGCGGAGCGGCGGTCGAGTTCCGCCAGTGCGGCGGTGAACCACACGCCTGCGCCAAGGGCGGCCAGAACCAGCGCCAGATAGGCCAGGTCGACAGCCAGGATGCCGAAGGGGCTCGCCAGGAAGGCGAGCGCGGGAATCAGAATGCGGCGGTAGCGCAGCGCGGCGTCGTCCATATACGCGCTGGAGCCATGCCTTAGCAGCGGGTCATGCGCGGCGAAACGGTAGAACTGCGCGTCGTAGCCGTTGCCTTGGTGGATCCAGGTGCTGTCGCGGAGGGCTGGCGGCGTTGGGAAGGCCGAGCCGTGATAGAAGAGGCCCGTAGGGTTCCCGCCGTAGACGGTATAAACCACCACTGCCTGCCAGGCGAGACAAAAGAGAACGGCCGTCCCGGCTACCAGGAAAGGTGCGTGGGACGGCCGTGGTTGTGGATGCTGCCGGATGTGGAACTACCGCCGGGCGAAGAGCCGCTCGCTCAGGCTGTGGAAGGCCGAAGGCTTGGCGCCGGCGGCCAGCGCGTACAGTTGGCTGCGGTTGGCGATGAAGAGGATGCCGTTCGACGCCACGGGCGTGGAGTACACGGAACTGCCCATATTCGTTTCGCTCAACAGCTTCTTGGTGGGGCTGGCTTCAAGAATGGCGATGTCGCCGTCCTCGTCGCCCAGGTACACCTTGCCGTCGATCACCATGGGCGACCCCCAGATGGCGGCCAGCATGTCGTGGGTCCAGTGCGGTTTGCCGGTCTTGGCATCCAGGCAATGGAGGAAGCCGCTGAAGTCGGAGTAGAACAGGAGGCCGTTGTAGACGGCGCCGGTGGAGATAGAGCGGCGGATCTTGTCGTAGTGCCAGATCTGGCCGGTTTTGGTGATGTCGCCGCGCTTGGTGCCGTCGATGGCGTAGAGGTGGCCCACGCCCTCACCGTGTTCCGGATCCTGGCCGTTGGCGACGTAGACCACGCCCTCGTAGATCACCGGAGTCGAGATCAGCTCATTGCGGTTCTTGGGCCAAACGGAGTCCTTGGGGTTGCTGTCGAACTCCCACAGCTTCTTGCCAGTCATGGCGTCATAGCCGCGGACCCAGCCGTCGCCCTGCGGCGAGACCACCTGCACGACGTCGCCGATCTTGCCCACTGCCGGAGAGGACCACTGGCCGTGGAGGATCTTCTCGCCCACTGAATTGTCTTCCCAGACCAGCTTGCCGGTCTTCTTGTTGATGGCGATGATGGCGGGTGCGCGCGGGGAGGGCACGTGCACGTGGCTCTCATCCTGGCCGTTGGAGGTCATGACGTAGATGAGGTCGCCGTAGCTGACGGGCGAGGAGTTCGACATGTTGTGCGGGAAGGCGCCAACCTCTTCCATCATGTCGAACTTCCAAAGCACATCGGCGTCTTTCTCGCCCTTGAACTTCTCGTCCTGGACGCCGTCGTTCTTGCCGTCCTTGAAGCCCTTGGTGTCGAGGGCGATGACTTCGCCGCGGTTGGAGACGTAGTAGAGGATCTCGCCTTCGATGAGCGGGGAGGAGCAGACGCCCTGGAACGGCCAGTCATTGACGCGGCCGGCGGCGAGCTTCTCGCTGGTGTGCTGCCAGAGGAACTCACCATCGGAGGCCTTGAAGGCCATGAGGACGCCGCGGTCGCCGCCCTGCTTGGGGTCGCGGAGGGCTTCGTTGTTGGTGCCGACGTAGACCTGTCCGCCGGCGACGACGGGATTGCCGTAGGTCTGGGAGCCGAGCGCGGCTACCCACTTCACGTTCTCCTTCTTGGCGACGTCCCACTTGGTGACGATGTTCTTGGCGGCCGAAACCATGTTGCGGTCGGCACTGCCACCCCACATGGGCCAATCGCCGGTGGTGGGGTCGGAGGCAAACACGCTGCCGGACTGCGGGGCCAGCCAGAGCAGGGCGCCCACGGCCATCAGGAAGGTTCCAAGGATCGGGTAGATCTTGCGCATGAGGTATCTCCTAGTTCTTCACTGGGGTGGCAGCCTTTTTGGGCGCAGCCGCCGTTGCGGTGCGTGGGGCGCCGGCCTTGGGGGTTACTTTGAAGTTGTCAAAGAAGACTTCGAAGGGGGCGTCGGCGTAAAGGCCGGGGGCGCCTTCCTTGTTGCCCTTCGGGTCGATCTTCTCGAGGGTCCATTTTTCGGGTTCGGGATCGCTGGCGGGCCAGGCCTTGCCGCGGGCGCGAACGCTGCCGTCGGGCATGTTCTCCACGCTCAGCTTCAGGCGGTACCAGGTGTCCTTTTTCCAGGCGAAGTCGGTCATTACGGTGCGGGCGGTTTCCGGCTGCCAGCTTTGCAATTCCAGCCGCTGGTGATTGCCGAACAGCGCCAACTGGTAGCGCTGTGCCACGACACCGCCGTCGCCCATCTGGCGGCGTTTTTCGGTGGCCAGCACGTCCACTTCTACCGTGTAGTTGGACATGTTGGCGGGCCCGGTGAAGGAGCGGGCGCGCTTGGTGAAGGCATTGTCGGCATGTTTGACCAGCAGTTTCTTGCCTTCCACTTCGCGCACGCTGTACTTGCCGGTGGTGTTAATCCAATGCTTGGGCACCTGGCCGGGGGCGATGCCCTCGAAGTCCTCTGACCAGGGCAAGGGCGGCACCACGCGGACGCGCACCACATTGCTGACGCCGGCCGTGCTTACTTTCACGCCGCCGGTTTGGGCGACATTCGCCGCGTCGGCTGTGAACTGCCCCTGGAGCAGTTTGCCCTTCAGGCCGCCATCCAGAGAGTATTCGGCCACGCGGACATCTTCAAAGAAGTTGCCCTTGATGTCGAACAGTCTCACCTGGAACTTCACGGTTTCGCCAGGTTTGAGGATGACTTCCGAAGGAATGACCTGCAGATGGCCCACTTGGTTTTCGAGTGACAGCAGCGGCGCCGGATCCGGCTTGTAGGGTTGCGGACCGGCAGGGAGCACGCCCTTCTTTCCGATGGCGTAGATGTTCTCGGTAGACACGAAATAGACGCGTCCGCGGGCCACGGCGGCTGAGGCCAGGATCTGCTCCGAGCCGGCGGTGCCGATCTCATCGCTATCGAGGATTTCGCACTTTTCCGAGTGCGGCTTCAGGATGAAGAACTTGCCGTTTTCGGTCCCGACGTAGATCTTGCCGTCTGCCCAAACCGGCGAGGCCTTTTGGATAGTGCCGAGGTTCTGCTTCCACAGTTGTTTGCCGGTGTGGAAGTCGAAGGCGAACAGGTTGGCCCCGTTATCGAGCTGGAAAACGCGGTCGCCGTCGAGGATGGGCGAAGAGAAGCCGCCCTGGAAGCCTGGGATCTTCCACTTCACGTCCTTGGCGCCGAGCGCGCCTTTGCCGGCCGCGTTAATGGAAGCGAGCAAGCCCATCTCGTTTGTGTCGAGGTTCTCTTCGGAATGGCTGACGATGGCCTGATTGCCGAGCACGACCACGCCGGTGTTAACGCCGCGCTTACTCATGACGAAGTTCCACACCGGCTCGCCGGTGCGTATTTTGATGGCGTGCATGGTGCCGTCGCCGCCGCCGGCGATGAGCATCCGCGTACCGTTGATAGTGGCGATGGTGGGCGGCGAGTAGGTGGTGTCGAAGGGGCGGCCGCCGGGGGTGCTGGTCCAGACCGCAACGCCGGTCTTCTTGTCAAAGGCGAAGAAGCGGTGGGCGGCGCGGGCATGCTCGCCGTAGCCAGTGGAGACGCCGCTGACGATGACGAGGTTGTCGTCGATAACGGGCGATACGGTGCGGCCGCCGTGGGTGGTGACCAGGCCCTGCTCTTCCACCATGGATCGCTGCCAGACGACTTTTCCGGCCTTATTGAGGGCCACCAGGTAGCCGCCCACGCCATAGGCATAGATGTTGCCGGTTTCGGGGTCCACGGTGGGGGAGGACCACGCCACGCGATGGGGCGGAACGTCGCTCAGGTAGACGTTCATGCGGTGTTCCCAGACCAGTTGGCCGGTGTCGGCATTCAGGCAAACCACGCGCTCCTGCATATCGGCGCCCTTGCCCACGGGTTGGAACAGGTAGAGGCGGTTGCCGTGGATGACGGGAGCGGACCGGCCGCCGTAGGGAGCCTTCCACGCCATGCCCTCGCCACCAGGCGTCCAGGAAGTGGGCAGGCCTTTTTCAACGGAGGAGCCGTCGCGCTTCGGGCCGCGGTAGTCGGTCCAGTCATCAGCCTGGAGCGAGCCGAGCGCCAGCGAAAATACGAATGCTGTTCGGATGGTGCGCATCATGAGGGTAGTCGAACTCCTTCTGAGCTTACCCCAAATCCTTGGCCGGAAGAGGACGAGGGATAGATATACGACGTATCATAAACCCGCTTGTTTGCGCCAATCTCGAAAGCGGGGGAAGTAGAGAGTGGAAAACAGCGCGTCGCCGGGGGCGGGCGGCAGGGGCGGGCGGCCCAGGAGTTGGCGGGCGCGGTCCTTCTGGGTCAACTCCAGGTGCGCCAGTCCGGTGAGCATGCGGATTTCGTCGGCCTGGGATGGCTCGGTTTGCCGCAGCACTTCTTCGCCGATGCGCGTGGCTTCGGCCCAGTGGCGGTCCAGCAGGAAGGCATAGTAGAGCATGAGGGCGCGCAGGCGGGGCCCGGCTTGGGGCTGAATCGCTCGGTCGGCGCGTTGCTGCCACTCCGGAACGCTGGCTTTCGGTTGCGCCAGGAAAGCGACGCTGCCGGCAGCGGCCATGGCGGCGGGCGACTTCACTTTGGCGATGGTGGCGCGCAGCACCTCTCCGGCTTTGTCGCGCTGGCCTTCCTGGGCTAGCGTGAAGGCCAGCAGCGTGCCGGCGCGGGCGGCGGCTTCCGATTGGCCGGAGGCGATCTGCGCGGCCTTATCCTGGCCTTCCTTCATGCGCCCGGTCAGCATGAGCCAGTGAGCCTGCTTCACGGTGAGGAGCGGGTCGGCCGCGGCGCTGCGGCTTTCCTCGTACTTGCGGTAGAGGGCATCGGCGCCGGGCGTGTCGCCGGTCAGGAAGCGAGCCATGGCGGCGCGGTAGAACTCCATCCCATTCAGAAAGCCGGGACTCTTGGCCTGGGCCTCCAGGAAGAGGGCTTCGGCTTGGCGGTAGTCGCCCGCCATCCAGGCGATCTCGGCCGCCGTATCGGAGGCATTGGGGTCGTCGACGGCCAGCTTGCGGTACTGTTCGACGGCGCGCCGGGCCTGGTCGAAATCTAGCGCGTAGGCGTGGGCGTAGGCGAGGGTGTTCCAGTGTTCGATGAGGCCCGGTTCGAGGGAAGCAGCCTTCTCCAGCCAGGCAGCGGCCGGCTTATAGGCTCCCTCCAGGATCAGCAGGCTGGCCAGGGGGCGCATGACGTCGGTCTGGCCGGGATTGACGCGCAGGGCGGCTTCCAT
>JAEUQF010000363.1 GCA_016789745.1 Bryobacterales bacterium | reverse complement strand
CGCGGCGGGCGCGGTGCGTGCCTTCAACGGCATAGTCGAGGCCCCAGTCCAACGGGCGCACGCCGTCCAGGAATCTGACGATGCCCGCGAGTTCGAGTTTTTCGGCGGCTACCAATAGCAAGCAGGACACCTCTAGACGTACCCATTGGAACGGAACCAATCGATGGCTCGGTGGAGGGCAGCGTCCACCGGACCGGCTTCAAAGCCGAGTTCGCGTTTGGCTTTCTCCGTAGTGACGAACATTTTCTTGCGAGCCATGCGGACGCCGTCGAGGGGCGCGCGCGGTTCCCGGCCCGAGATGTGGGCCCAGGCAGTACTAAAGACGCCGGCAGTGAAGGCAACGGCGTAAGGAATCTGGATGGTGGGTGCGGGCAGGCCGCTGAGGCGGGAGAGCCGCTCAAAGATGCGTTGGAGGGTTAGGTTCTCCCCGCCGAGGATGTAACGCTCGCCGGGCTTGCCTTTCTCGGCGGCAAGGAGATGGCCGCGGGCGGTGTCACGCACGTCGATGAGGTTGAGACCAGTATCGACGTAGGCGGGCATCTGGCGTTTGAGGAAGTCGAGGATGATCTTGCCGGTGGGAGTCGGCTTGATGTCCCGGTCGCCGACGGGGGCGGTGGGGCTGACAATAATGACGGGGTAGCCGGAGCGGGCTTCGTGGAGGGCCACCTGTTCGGCGAGGAATTTGGAGCGCTTGTAGGCGCCTTTCATGTCATCGATGGTGACGGGGTTGTCTTCATTGCCGAGGCCGTTGGGCGGGATGCCGATGCAGCCGACGGTGCTGGTGTAGACAAAGGGCTCGATGCGGGCGGCGCGGGCTGCGTTGAGGAGGTGGCGGGTGCCTTCGACGTTGGACTGGTAGAGTTCGGCGGGGTTCTTCGCCCAGAGGCGGTAATCGGCGGCGACGTGATAGACGGCGGAGCAACCGGAGACGGCGCGTTGGAGCGAAGCGGGGTCACGGAGGTCACCGGTGACTGGCTCGGCATCGAGATCGCGGACGCGGCTTTGTGGACGGACGAGCACGCGCACACGGTCCCCGCGTCTCACGAGTTGATCGGCCACATGCCAGCCCAAGAATCCTGTTGCTCCCGTTACCAGAACCGGCTTCACCCTAGCGGACCAGCCACGTCAGCAGGCGGATCGGATCGGAGACCTTGGAGTTGATGCCGAAGGCAGCCGAGGGCTCGAACCCGCAGTGCATCATGCAGTGTTCACAACGCGGGTCATTGCCGGGACCGTAGTTATCCCAGGCGGTGCGCGTCATGTATTCTTCGAAGGTTTTGTGGTGCGCGTCCGTGATGAGATAGCATGGGCCTTTCCAGCCTTTGACATTGTAGGTGGGGTTGCCCCAGGCGGTACACGGCAGATCGCGCTTGCCCTGGAGGAAATCCATGTAGACGGGCGTGGTTTGCAGCGGGTATTTTTTCGCGAGACGGTCGATATCTTTGAATTTTTCGTAAACGCGTTCGCGGGTGAGGAAGATTTCGCGCTGGTCGACGGCGGAGTAGCCGTAGGCGGGCGAGATGGTGTGGCCGTCGACGTTGAACTGCTTGAGGTATTCGAAGAGTTCCTCGATTTCGTTCATGTCGGTTTCGACATAGACGGTGGTGTTAGTGACGACTTTGAAGCCGGCGGCCTTGGCGGCCTGGATGCCCTTGATGGCTTCCTGAAATACGCCTTCGCGCTCGACCGCGATGTCGTGGTTCTTCTCCATGCCGTCCAGGTGGACGTTGAAGAAGAACAGGTCATGGGGGGTGAATTCCTTCAGCTTGCGCACCATGAACATGCCGTTGGTGCAGAGGTAGCAGCTGTGGCCGCGATTGAGGATGCCTTTGGCGAGGGCGCCGATCTCGGGGTAGAGCAGGGGCTCGCCGCCGCAGATGGTGACCATGGGGGCGCCGCACTCGTCGACGGCATGGAGGCACTGTTCGACGGAGAGCTTCTGGGTGATGGTGGATTCGTATTCGCGAATGCGCCCGCAGCCGGTGCAGGTGAGATTGCAGGTGTGCAGCGGTTCCAGCATGAGGACGAGCGGGAAGCGCTTGTTAATCATGGGATGGGGTTCACGCTTTTCGGCGGTCTGCGCGGTGTAGATGATTTTGAAGGGATTGGAGGCGTCGTGCTGGACCGACTTGTTGACCTGCCATTCCGGACGCGGCCGCATCTTGTTCTTCATGATGTAGCCGGCCATCCCGGCCGTCATGGACAAAGGGAATTTCATTTCAAGTCTTCCTTACTGCTCCGTCTTGCCATTGAGAAAAGTTGCGAGGGCGAGGGTTGGGAACGAATCGCGGTAGAGGTGGTAGTTCAAGTAGAACACCATGGGGAAGCCGGTCCCGGTGGATAATTGTTCGTTCCAGGTGCCGTCGGGGCGCTGGGTTTCGGCCAGATACTGGATGCCTTTGCGAAGGCTTTCGCTGGTCCAGTCGCCGCTGGCGAGCAGGCCGAGGATAGCCCACGCGGTTTGCGAGGGTGTACTGGGCGCACCAACGAAGGTGTTCTGGACGTAACTTTCGCAGCTTTCACCCCAGCCTCCATCGGAGTTTTGGATGGAGCGGAGCCACTCGCCGGCTCGTAAAATATGGGCTTCGCGATCACTTTCTCCGGCGGCGCGGAGGCCGCGGAGGGCGAGGAAGGTACCGTAGATGTAATCGACGCCCCAGCGGCCATACCAACTGCCGTCGGCTTCCTGGGTGCGACGGAGGAAGGCCGCACCGCGGCGCATGGCGTCGTGGCCGGCGGGGATTCCGTGTGCGGCGAGAGCCTCCATGACCCGCCCGGTGATGTCGGGGCAGGTGGGATCCAGCATGGCGTTGTGGTCGGCGAACGGGACCCAGGCCAGGGGCTCCCAGTTATTGTCTACATCGAAGGCCGCCCAGCCGCCATCCTTGGATTGCATGGCGAGGGTCCACTGGATGGCGCGATCGAGGCAGGCCTGGTATTCGGGGATGCTGGAGCCGCGGGCGTGGCGCAGGGCGAGCAGCACCATCGCGGTGTCGTCGATATCGGGGTAGAACTCGTTGGCGAATTCGAAGTACCAGCCGGAGGGTTCGACGTTGGGGCGTTTGACGGACCAATCGCCCTTCTTGCGGACTTCCTTGGTAAGGAGCCAGTCGGCGGTTTTGCGAAGATCTTCGCCGCGGACGAGTTGGGATTCGCCGACAGCATAGGCTGCGATGGCGGTATCCCAAACCACCGAGAAGCAGGGCTGGAAGTAGAAACCGCGGCGGTCATTCACCAGGAGGCGATCGAACTGCTTGCGGGCTTCGACATGGTGGGGATGCTCGCGAGGAATGCCCATGACGTCGAGGGCCATGATGAGGTACTGCATGGGCGGGTAGATGGCGGCGAGGCCATCGCTATCGCGGGTGCGTTCGAGCGACCAGGCGAGCGCTTTCTCCATGGCTTGGCGGCGGAGGTTCCCGGGGCCGTGCCTTTCCCACAGTTTGAGGCCTTTGTCGACCTTGTGGAAGAAGCTCTTCCAGGAGAAGAGGCTGTCGGCAGGAGTGAAGCCGAATCCGACACCGGGCGCGTGGATTTCGTCGATGTGGAAGCCATCGGGGACGGGCCGCTGGGGGTTGGCGGCGTGGACGATGGCGAGGGGAATGACGATGGCGCGGGTCCACGAGGACATCTCGTAGATGAAGTTGCCGAGCAGCATGATCTCCGGGGGGATGGAGGGAGTATGCTCGCGCGGGTAGAGGCCAAAGAGGCTGAGGTTGATTTTGACGTAGCTGTTGGCGCGTTGCAGGCCGCCGAGGGCGAGGATGCGGTCGCGCAGTTTGACCATACGCGGGTCGGTGGCGGGGAGGCCGGCTACTTTGAGGGCGAAATAGGCCTTGCAGGAGGCGCTGATTTCGGACGGGCCGTTGAGGTAGATATTGAAGCCGCCATCTTCGAGTTGGCGGGCCAGAATCGACTGGACGGCCTTATCGATGAGCGGACGAGTGGGCGGATTCCATTGCTTTCCCTCTGGGGCAAACAGCCAGAGTTGCAGTAGGATGTAGTCGGACTCGAGCGTGGTGTCGGCGGTGAGATCCGCCCACCAATAGCCGTCGTGGCTGCGCCGGGACATCAGGGAGTTGACGGCTTTTTGTGCCGTTTGGGTGGCAACTCCTTGCAGTTCATCGGTGAGTTGCAGACTAGGGCTCATAGAGCGATTTGCGTGAACCGGCCGGCCTGGGACTGCAACTCCGCGGGCAGGGAAAAGCGGACATCTTCTTCTTTCACTTCTACTTCCTGTACGGAGCCAAAGGCGTATTGGTTCTGCAAGAACTGAATGAGATTCTGGACGAGGTGCTCTGGGGCGCTGGCGCCGGCGGTGACGGCGACGGTGTCGACGTTGGAGAGCCAGGCGGGATCGAGTTCCGACTCGTCATCGATGAGATAAGAGGGGACACCGGCGTTGCGGCACACCTCGACGAGGCGGCGCGAGTTGGAGCTGTTCTGCGAGCCGACGACGAGCAGCAACTGGCATTGGGGCGCAATGGCCTTGACGGCGAGTTGGCGATTTTCGGTGGCGTAGCAGATGTCCTGGGCCGGTGGGGCCTGGATTTTGGGAAAACGTTCCTTGAGGCGGGCGATGATACCGGTGGTTTCGTCGAGGCTCAGGGTGGTCTGGGTGAGGTAACAGACGCGGTCCGGGTCAGTGACGGAGAGTTGATCGACGTCGGCTTCGGTTTCGACGAGGATGGTGGAGTCGGGCGCTTCGCCGAGAGTTCCGGTGACTTCGTCGTGGTCCTTATGGCCGACCAGGACGATGGTGAAGCCGCGCTTGGCGAAGCGAACGGCTTCGAGGTGGACCTTGGTGACGAGCGGGCAGGTGGCGTCGATTACTTTCAGGTCGCGGGCCTGTGCTTGTTTGCGAACGGCGGGAGAAACGCCGTGGGCGCTGAAGATGACCCGGCCGCCAGGCGGGACTTCGGAAAGCTCTTCGACAAAGATCGCGCCGTTCTGGCGGAGTTCATCAACGACGTGCCGATTATGAACGATCTCTTTGCGCACGTAGATGGGTGCGCCATAAAGATCCAAGGCGATTTTGACGACATCGATTGCGCGTACGACACCCGCGCAGAAACCGCGCGGCGTTAACAGCAGAACCTTTTTTTCGGCACCCACACAGAGTCCCTCGGTGGATTGCATAGGAAACCTCTAGTATACCAATCCATACGGGATTCGACGTATTATGACCCGGCCGTTCGCAGCAGTTGCAGAAGCAGATAGATGCCAAGGCTGACGGGGATGGCAAGCAGCAGGAGGACGCCGGTGAGCACCACAGCGACAAAGCCCCAATCCTTGGCCGGGCTGCGGTTACCGGCCAAGGCTTCGCGGTAGATCGCGAGATTTTTCGTATTGGCTTTGAAAAGGAAGTCGAAGAGGTCTCCAATGAAGGGGACCATGCCAAGGATGGAGTCGATGGCGACATTGGTCATCATGCGGGCAAGGGCGGCCTGGGGGACGCCGTTACGGGCAGCGTGGGCGATGATATAGGCGGAGATCAGGCCGGAGGCGAGGTCGCCGAGGCCGGGTACGAGGCCGAGAATCCCGTCGAGACCGAATGAGAACGGGCCGACCTGGATCCAGCGGTCCATGAGACGCTCCAGATCGAGGATGTTATCCGGGATGCGGGCGCTGGAGCGGCCGGGGGAAATGACTTCGGGTTGATGGATCCGTTCCGAACGCGGCTCGATACGAGTGGGCACGTTCGTGAGACGCACGGCTGCCTCCGCCGGTGACGGAGGGCAGCCTGGGATTGGATATTTTTTAGAACTCTTTGCCGTTGTAGAGCCCGGCGACGTATTTTTCGTAACCGTTGTACATCAGTGTGGGGCGGCGTTCCATGGTCGGGATGACCTTTTCGGTGGCCTGGGACCAGCGCGGGTGGGCCTTGGTGGGAATGACGTTGGAGTAGAAGCCGTATTCGGAAGACTGGAGTTTGTTCCAGAAGGTGGGTGGTTCCTTGTCGGTGAACTCCATTTTCACGATGGATTTAATGCTCTTGTAGCCGTATTTCCAGGGCACGACGAGGCGGATGGGAGCACCGTTCTGCTTGGGCATCGGTTTGCCATAGAGGCCGGTGGCCACGAGGGTGAGATCATGCATGGCTTCGTCCATGCGGAGGCCTTCGTGGTAGGGCCAGGGATACCAGGGAGTGCGCACCATGCCGGGCATTTCCTTGGGCTTACTGGCGGTGACGAAGCGAATGTACTTCGCAGTGGATTTAGGCTCGACGGCCTTGATGAGGTGGGACAAGGGGAAGCCGGTCCAGGGGACGGCCATGGACCAAGCCTCGACGCAGCGGAAGCGGTAGAGGCGTTCTTCGAGCGGGTAAGTGCGGGTAATCTCGTCGACGTCGAAGGTTTTGGGCTTGTTGACCATACCAGTGACTTCGATCTGCCACGGGCTGGTCTGGAACTTGCCCACCAGGTCTTTGACGGCCTGCTTATCGTTGGGGTCGAACTCGTAGAAGTTGTTGTAGCCGGTGGCGGCCCAGTCCTCGGTGACAGGCCGGTCGAGCGTGAACTCGGGATTGCGTTTGGCCGGGTAGAGGGATTTGGGGTCGGCGGGCGCGGCGAGCAGGGACCCGGTGGTCAGCATGCCGGCCGCTTTGAGGATCTGACGCCGATTGAGATAAGTGCTTTCCGGAGTCGCGTCGCGCTCCGGCAGTTCCCAGCCTTTACGAACTTTGATCAGCATAGCCACCTTCCGACGGAATAGGACGTACCGCGTTATCTGCCTACATGCTAACAGGGTTGCGGAGAAGCGGCACGGTCCTTCCAGTGTCTATACCAAAGTACGTCGCCGCGGGGCGCGCGGATTCACAAAATCAGCGCACGGGCAGCAGGACGGGGTTACTCTCCTTGCCGTTGACGCGGATGCGGAGGCGGACGCCGCCATCGGTGAGGGGGGCGTCGGCGGGGAGCAGGAAGCGGACCTGAGCGGTACCGACCTGGCCTGGAGCGCCGCCGGCAAACTCGGGCGTGATGACTTTGTCATCGAGGAGGACTTCCAGGGGGTCAGCCAGGGGGAATGCGGGCGCCTCGGGAAGCGGGAAGCCATCGATGGCGGGGCGTTCGTAGGGTCCGAAGCCTGTGCCGAACAGAGTGACGGGGTCACCGAGTTTGGCGGGATTCGAGAGGCTGACGGCTTTGCCTTCGGCGTCGGAGGCAACGGCAAAGAGCGTCGACTCGACGCGTTGCTGGAAGAGGCCGGGGGCGTTGCGGGAGACACGAAGGGTAGAAAAGACTTCGGGGTAGGTGTCCCAGCGAATGGCGAGTTGGTAGGAGCCTTCTTCGAGGTCGGAGGGGACCTGGAGGTTAATCTGCTCCGGCGAGACGAACAGGAGCGGGAGGAGGCGGTTGCCAAGGCGGACGACGACCCCGCCGAGAGTCTGGGCGAGCGGGCTTGCGGGTCCGGCAACATAATCTCCGGCGAGGTTGGCGCCGTAGATGGAGGCGATGGAGCCGGGAGCGACGCCGGCATCGGGGGTTTCCCCGGCAGCGTTGCGGACACCGGCCTGATCGGCGAACGGGGTGATATCGAAGAAGGCGCGCACGGCGCGCGGGACGGTCATGGCGATGTTGCCGGAGCGGAAGGTGCCGGCGAGGTCGCCTTCCCAGCGGCGGAAGCGGAAGCCGGGCTTGGTCTCGGCGGTGATGTTCACCACGGTATCGGCTTCATAGAAGCCATCGGGAGAGGGGGGTTCGACACGGAGCAGACCGCTGTTGCCGGGCTCGGCGGTGGTGGTGAGGCGATAGAGGCTGCGATAGTTTGCGGTGAGGGACGCATCACCGGAAACGGTGAGGAGGCGGGTTGCGGTGGAGCCGTCGGACCAGCCATTGAATTCGAGGCGAGTGGAATCCGACATGGGGAGGCTGGCGGGAGTGGTGAGACGGACCTGGGCGCCTTCGGCGCGGAATACGGTGCAGGAGCTGCGGCAATCCTCGCCATCCACCTGCATGAGGATGCCGGGGGGGTTGGAGGTGAGGGTGATGCGGCTTTGGGCTTCGTAGTTGGCCACAAGGCGGAAGCCATTGGCGACGTGGTCCGGAGTGATGGTGATGTCCTGGGTGGCGGGCCCTTCGTTGGACCAGCCTTTGAAAACCCAGCGTCGGCCGCGGCTATCGGTCTGTTCGAGCGGCGCGGCGATGGGATAAGTGAGGCCCTGGCCCCAGACGAAGTTGTAGACGGGCCAGTTATCACGGCCCTCGACGCGCAGTTTGAGGCCAGCGGGGTTGGTGAGGAAGCTGACGCGGGCGCCGGGGACGTAGTGGGCGGTGAGGGTTTCCGGCTGGTTGGTGTTGTTGACCGTGTACCAGTCGAAGGCGCCGGCGCCGTTGCTCCAGCGATGGAAGACGTAGAGTTTGCTGGAGTCGAACTTAGAGGCCTGTGGGGAGACGACGCCGAGGACATGGCGGCTGCCCATGGCCCAATCGAGTTCGGCGGGGGCGTATTGGGGAGCGCGGTCCGGGGCGACCTGGAGGTCAGCCGGGTCAGACAGGAGGGTGACGCGTTTGCCCTGGGCAAACATGCCGGTAAAGGTGGCGGGACCCCTCATGCGGTGGGTGTAGATGAAGGAAGTGGAATTATTGGAGGCTGGCCCCCAGCCGGCGAAGACGAAGCCGGGATTGGGAAAGGCCTGGAGGGTGACTTCGTTGTTCGGCGTGTACCAGAGCTCGGCATCGGAAGTATAAGAGGCGCCGCCGACGGTGATGGTGCCGGGCGGGCGGCAGGCATCGGGCTGGGTGGTATTGCACTGGTAGAAGATAATGCTGAGGCGGTACTCGGTGCTCATGGTGGCCCGGTACGCGGTGACGGTGGGATCCGCGATGATGTTCACCGTGTCAAGGGAGGAGCTGAAGCGTCCGGTAGTGTCGGCCCAGCCCTGGAACTTGGTTCGGGTGCCGGGGAACTGGTATTGCTCCCGCTCGGCGGTGAGGGTGTGTTTGCTTCCCGCGGTCCACATGAAGGTCTGGGCGCTGAGGTACGGCACACCATCCACGTAGAAGCGAGCCCCGGTAGGCTCGGTAAAGACGCGGGTGGCGACCAGTTGCTCCTGGGCCGTTAAACAAACTGTCAAACTGAAAAACGATACTAGGAACAGAACACGCCTGCTCATGAGCCGTTGATCGGCAGGGGGAGATAGACACTTTAGAGCAAATGAGGTGGTTGTCTCAGTACGTTCTGCATTCTGGGTCCAGTTCGGAGAAATTTCGGTGGTCTTTCTGTTACCTGTCCTACTTTCGGCACTTTTGGCGCAGACGCCGGTACAAAGCCCAACAACTCCTGAGATTCCAGTCACTTCGGTGACGGTCACGGCGACGCGCGGGACGCTGGCACCGGTGGAAACGACGCCGGCGGTAAGCCAGGCAACGAATCGGGAGCAATTCGGCATCCTTCCGCTGAGCACGAGCGGCAATGCGTTGGAGGGGATGGCCGGGATACTGGTCCAGCAAAGCACCTATGCCCAGGTGTCGCCCTTCCTGCGCGGCCTGACGGGCTACCAGGTGCTGAACCTGCTGGACGGACTGCGATTTAACAATTCCAGTTTCCGTTCGGGGCCGAACCAGTACCTGGCGTTTGTGGATCCGAGCCAGGCATTCCGGATTGAGACGGTGCTGGGGCCGACCGGGGCGCAGTATGGCAGCGACGCGATGGGCGGGGTAATCCACGTTCTGACGCCGCCGGCATATTATGCGCAGGGAGCCGGGAGGGAAGTACACGGCGAGGTGCGATTTGGCGGGGCGTCGGCGGACCGGTCGATGGGCGGGTACGGGCAAGTGCAGTTGGGGACGCCGCGGTTTGCATGGCTGGTCGGCGGGTCGGGGCGCGCGTTGGGAGATTTGCGCGGGGGCGGCGGGGCGGATTCGCGGAACGCGCTGCGGCGGTTTTTCGGGTTGAATGACGAGCAGATCCGGGGTGTCTTGGGGAGCCGGATGCCGGGGACAGGCTTCGAGCAATACGGGTTCAACACGAAGTTGAATGCGCGGCCGCGGCCGGACCACCTGCTGACGTTGTGGTTCCAACGCAGCAGCACGCATAACGTCCAGGGGTACAAGGATTTGTGGGGAGGGCTGGGGCGGTTGCAATCGGACTTCGATCCGCAGGTGCTGGACTTCGCCTATGCGCGGTATGAGAAGCTGCGCTTTGCGGGGCTGGACACGATCAGCGGCACGTTTTCGGTGAACGAGCAGCGGGACGGATCGGAGCGGCAGAACCTGCTGCGAACGGATTCGATCACGCGGGACGACAGCACGGTACGCTCGTTAGGGTACACGGTGCAGGCGGGCAAGTTGTGGAACGCGCGGCACTCGGTGCAGTTCGGGGCCGACTACTACGATGAATTCATTGACTCGTTCCGGCAGGTGACGACGCCGGTGAACGGACGGACGGTGGAGCAGCGGGCGCTGTATCCGAACGGATCGAAGTACGGGACATTCGGGGCGTTCGGACAGGGGGTGTTCGAGCCGCTGCCGAAGCTGCGGATCATGCTGGCCGGGCGTTTGACACGGATCGGGTTCCGGACGTTCGCGGAGCGGAACCGGAGCACGAACGGGACGCCGCTGGGGGTGACGGATAGCGAACTGAGCTTCCGGGATTTCACGTACCAGACCAGCGCGAGTTACAACCTGACGCAGAGGCTGGGGGTACATTTTCTGGCTGGGCGCGGATTCCGGGCGCCGAATTTGAATGATTTGGGGGCGCTGGGGTTGAACGATCTGGGATTTGAGATTCCGGCTTCAGAGTCGGTAGGGGCAGGGGCGTTGCTGGGGGCGAGTTCGGGAGAGAACGCGTTGTCGCTGGGTCGCGCGGTGACGGGGTTGCGGGCCGAGTCGCTGCAGAACTACGAAGCGGGTTTCACGCTGCGGGCGGGGCCGGTGTACTCGCGGGTGCAGGCGTTTCATGCCGACCTGTATGACCCGATTGTGCGGCGGACGCTACTGTTTCCGGCGGGCGCGGCACCGACAAGCCTGGCGGGGTTGGCAGTGGCGCCGATTGCGCCGACGGCCGCGCAGCGCCAGCAGGGGGTAGTCACGGTGGCCACGGCGAATGACCCGCGGGCGGTGAAGGCCTTCGTCAATGACGGCCAGACGCGCTACTACGGTCTGGAGTGGCTGGGGCGCTGGACGGTGAACCGCTATTGGACGGCGGAATCGAACTACAGCTTTATCGTGGGGCGGGATCTGAATCCGAACCGCAACGTGCGGCGCCTGCCTCCGCAGATGGGCAACGTCTCGCTGCGGTATTCGCGGCGGTGGTGGATGGAAGTGCGGGCGATGGCGGCGGGGGCGCAGACGCGGTTGAGCGGCGGGGACATTGACGATGAGCGCATTGGGGCGTCGCGGCGGCGCAGCGATATCGCGGCGTTCTTCAACGGGGCGCTGGTGGCGCCGTATGTTTCGGGCGGGCGATTTACGCCGACGGGGGAAACGCTGGCGGAGATCCAGAACCGGGTGCTGCCGATCGGCTCGACGATCAACGGAGTGCGGATTGCGGACGATGCCTCGCGCGCGCCGATGTACCTGAGCACGGCGGGTTGGGTGACGCTGAACGTAAGCGCGGGCATGCCGATCGGGGAGCGGTGGAGCGTGGGAGGCGGGATCCAGAATCTGACGGACCGCAACTACCGCGTGCACGGCAGCGGCATGGATTCGCCGGGGATTTCGGTGTTTGGTAGCCTGGGATTCCGCTGGTAGGCGTTACTGGCCGGGATAGACGACGGGCTTCTTGCCGGCCTTCCATTGGTTGATGCCGGTGCATCCGATGACCTGGTAGCCGGCCTTATTGAGCTTTTCACCGGCAAGGGCGGCGCGTTTGCCGCGCGCGCAGAAGGTGACAATGATGCGGTCTTTGGGGATCTCGTCCATGCGCTTTTCCAGGTCGCTGAGCGGGATGTTCACGTAGCCTTTCACGGCCCCGGCGGATTTCAACTCGTCGGGGTCCCGGACATCGAGCAGGAAGACCTTGCCTTCCTTGAGCAGGTTGTCTAACTCGTCGACATCGATGAGCTTGGGTTCCTGGGCGGAGGCGGCGACCGCCAGACCCAGGGCACTAAACAGGAAGCGAAGGCGGGTGAGCATCGTCTATTTCCTCTTAGATCCATTCTCGAACAACCAGAGGCCGCTTTTCCCGGCCACGGCGAAGTCAAGGTCGCCATCGGCGTCGGGGTCGGCTGTGGCGATCTGCATGCCGCCGCCGGTGCGGGTGGAGTAATCGACGACGTGGCGGGTCCACATGACGCCCTTGCCGTCGGGGGCGGGGTGGTGCTCGTACCAGTAGATGCCGAGGGGCTCTTTTTCGCCGGGATCGCGGCCGTTGTGGGCCATGTAGCGTTTGCCGGTGACGAGGTCCTTGCGGCCATCGCCGTTGAGGTCGACCAGGGCCGTTGCGTGGGCTTGGGACCAACTGTCGTCGATCATGCGTTTAGTGAACCTGCCGTCGGCGGTGCGTTCCATCCAGAAGATGCCGTAGTCGTGCGCCATGGAGGTGACGACGTCGTTCTTCTTGTCACCATTCACGTCGTCGGCGTAGATAAAGCCGAGGTGGCCGGTGGAGTCCCACTCGCCGTGAAGGGTCCAGTTTTCCTGGCGCGGGTCGGCTGGAGCTTCGAGCCAGCCTTTGGGGGTGAGGATGTCGGCCCGCCCGTCCATGTTGATATCGCCGGCGCCGATGCCGTGGCCGTAGTTGGCTTTGCTGGCGACATGTTTCACCCAGGTTTTGTCTTTCAGCTCATACCAGACGGTGGGGGAGTCTTTGCCGCCGAATTGGGGGAGTAGTTCGCGGGCTTTGCCGTCGTTGTCGAGGTCGACCATCCAGCAGAATTCGACGTTATGGCCGCTGTCGATTTCGTTGCGCTTCCAGGAGCCGCCGGCCTTGCCGGGGTTCTCGTACCAGTCGAGGCGTTTGCTGAACCAGGAGCAACTGACGACGTCGAGGCGTCCGTCCGCATTGACGTCGATGGCATGGTCGCTGAAGTTGTCGATGTAGTTGTTAAGGAAGGGCAGGTCACGGAACTTGTGGCGGGTCCACTTGGGTGCTTCGAACCAGTTCTCGCCGGAGACGATATCGAGTTTGCCGTCGCCGTTGATGTCGGCGAAGGTGATGGACTCGTTGGCGCCGAGGTCGATCTCGTGCTTAGTAAAGGGGATATCGGCGGGGCGTCCGAAACTGAAGGCGAGCATGGCGCAGGCCAGGGCGGCGGGGATCACAAAACGGTGCACGGCATGAATTGTATCTCGACAGGCACCCGGATTTCCGGCGGGCTACGCTGACAGGCATGGCCAGCTATCAGGATTCCATTCGCCTGCGGACGCGCGGGCACGCCGATATGATCGACATCACGCCGGAGGTAAGCCGGGTTGTGAAAGCCAGCGGGGTGCGGACGGGCATCGTGAACGTGAGCGGGGTGGGGTCGACACTGGCGATCACGACAACGGAGTACGAGGCGGGATGCCTGGCGGATCTGCGGCGGGCGCTGGACGCGATTGCGCCGGCAAACAGCAACTACGCGCACAACGCGCGTTGGGGGGATGAGAACGGCTATTCACATCTGCGCAGTTCGCTGATAGGGACGGCGAAGAGCTACCCGGTGCGGGAGGGGCGGATGGCGTTGGGAACGTGGCAGCAGATTACTCTCTGCGATTTTGACGATACGAATCGGGAGCGGGAGATTTTGGTAACGGTTGTGGGGGACTAACCGTACATCAATAACTGTATAGGACGGCACGAATTCCGTTACAATTGAAACGGTTGCAACCCCGCCACTGGAAGCGGACCGGCCATCCCTATCTATCTGATCTTACAAGGAGACTGAATGAGAGTGTCTCGTTTGGGCGTGCTTTTTCTTGCCCTGTCGGCATACGGACAGCAGGTGTATCGCTTCCAGGACGGGGGCCGCAGTCATGGTTACCTGGCTGAGGCAGCGACGGAAAAGGAAGGCCGGGCGGCGCAGGGTGGCAGCGTTCCCGTGTTTTATGACATGGAGAGCCTGCCGTCGTCGGAGAAATTAGCGAAGATGCCGTCCAGCCGGCGGGAAGCGCTGCGGAAGGCGGCGCGGCGGCATTTGTCGGACAAGGTGCATGTGAGGCTGAGCGAGGCCGAGTGGGGCAAATTGGACGAGACGCATCCGGTCAGCCTGAAGAAGAGCACGGTGGCGGGATGGACGGTGGTGCAGTACAAAGATGCGGCGGCGGCCTGGCAGGCGGTGCAATGGCTGTCGAAGCAGGAGGGTATGGCGTTCACGCCGCTGTTCCTGCGGCAGATGCAGAAGCGGCAATCGGGGACGCTGCAGCGGCAGCCGAATGATCCGCTGTTCCTGCGGCAGTGGCATTTGGGGAACGATACAGGGGTGCGGATGCGCGCCTCTTGGGATGTGGCGACGGGCAAGGGGATCAACATGACGGTGATTGACGATGGCGTCGATATCAAGCATGAAGACCTGGCGCCGAACGCGTATCCGCTGTCGAGCGGGTATCACTTCAATTTCAATTCGGGGCCGGATGAGGATCCGAGCCCGCAGGAACCGGGGCAGAATCACGGGACGCAGTGCGCGGGATTGGCCGCGGCGCGGGGGTTCAACAACATTGGCGTGATTGGCGTGGCCCCGGAGGCGCGGATCATGGGTCTGCGGCTGATTGCGGAGGAGAACACGCCGGACGATGAAGCGGTGGCGTTCCTGTGGCAGCCGGAAGGGCTGATCACGCATGTATCGAGCAATAGCTGGGGTCCCAGCGACGATGCCGCCGATGCGGGGCGGATGCCCGATCTGGTGAAGGAGGCCCTGCAGAAGGCCGTAGTCACGAACAGGGACGGGCTGGGAACCGTGTTCTGCTTTTCGGCGGGGAATGGTGCTGGCTCGGGAGATAACTCCAGCTATGACGAATACTCGGGAAACCGGTTTGTGATCGCAGTAGGCGCGGCGACGCGGGAAGGCACGCCGAGTTCCTATAGCGAGCCAGGGATGGCGGTGGCAGTGACGGCGTTCGGCGGGGAGTTCGAAGCACCAACGACCACCTGGACGACCAATAACATGGGCGCCGAGGCGCAGACGGCACTGCGGGAGAAGCATCCTACGAGTCAATCGCCGGTGAACTACTCCGACGTGATGAACGGAACGTCGGCGGCAGCGCCGCAGGTATCGGGCGCGGCGGCGTTGTTGCTGGAACGCAATCCGCGGCTGGGGTATCGCGATGTAAAGGAGATCCTGATGCGGAGCGCGCGGCGGGACGGGTTGTCAGGCGGCGACGAGTTTATGCGCAACGGGGCGGGGCTTTTCTTCAGCCACAGCTTTGGGGCGGGTGTCCTGAATGTGGCGGGCGCGCTGGAGTTGGCGGGCGAGTGGCGGAATCTGGGCCAACTGCTGCGTGCGGAGAAGACGGCCGAAGGCGAGGTGCCGATTCCGGATGGCGAGATGGATGGCGTTAGCGGCACCTTCGATTTCAGCGACACGCAGCCGCTGCGGGTGGAGCATGTGGAGTTGACGGTGGATGTGCCGCACGAAAACCGCGGGGATCTGGGATTCGCGATCATCTCGCCGTCGGGGATGGTGAGCGTAGCCGAACCGCGGGAGGCCGATGAGAACGAGGACTTCCTGAACTACACGTTTACGTCGGTGCGGCACTGGGGAGAGAACAGCACGGGCGTGTGGCGTATCCGCGTGATCGACACGGAAAAGAACGAGTTCGTGGGGGCGTTGACAAAGGCTACGCTGCGGATTTACGGGACGGCGCGGTAGCAGCTAGGAGTTAGGAGTTAGGAGTTAGGATCTCGGAGTGCGCTCCAGCCGTTGATGGTGAGGGCGTCTGCTTCATGTAAGGTGAGGCCGCGGCCTAGGCGGGCTCGGGTTGTTCCCATTAATCCTGTGACGAGAAAGGGGCGATTGGCCGGGGCCTGGATATCCCAGGCTTCGGGCTCGCCCAGGTTTAGCAGTTGCTCGCGGTATTGGGCTACCAATTCGACCGCGACGGCAATGTCGGGGTGCGACAGGTCTTCTCCACAAAAATTAGCGGCCTGCATCCAGAGCGATTCGCGCATGGCCTCGGCGCTTTTTGGCTTGCCGACGGCGCGGCTGTGGGCGGCGAAGATGGCGTCGCGACTGACGAAGTAGGGCTTGATGTCGAGCACGGGCGTGCCGTCTAAGAAATCGAGGCGGTCGAACTCCAGGCGGAGTCCGTCGAGTTTGAGGAGTTTGGCGGCCGTCAGGCCGATGGGGTTGGGGCGGGCTGGGCTGCGGACAGCGAACACGCCGTGAGTGGCGTCGGGCGCGGTGGGATCGACACCGCGGGGGGTGACTTGCAGGACATCGCGTTCGGGCCGGCCCATGAGCCAGGCCAGGATCCAGAAGTGGCTGTGCTTGTCGGCGCGGAGGAGGCCGTCGGCGTAGGCGGGGTCAAGTTCGACGGCCGCGGGGGCGCCGAGCGGGGGCATCTGGGAGCGGTCGGCAACTGTGGATCGGACCACACCAATGAAGCGAAGCCGGTCATCGGGCATGGCCCATAGTTAGCACAACGAAACAGTACGGGCGTGAGAGGTGTCCCAACAGCAATGGCAGGTACACCGATGTTCTGCTTTCCCGGGGATTCGCTGGCGCGCGCCGCGGAGTTGGTGCGGAAGGCGGGTGGGGGTCCGGTGCCGGTGCTGCGGGATGGAAGCACGCGGCGGTTTCTGGGGGTGGTGAGCGAGGGGCAGTGGATGAGTCGCTCGCGGAGGGACACGTCGCTGCGAGTGCGTGATGTGATGACGCTGCCGGCGGTGATCTGCCGGCGGGGTGATGATCTCACGGATGTGGTGCCGCGGATGGAGCGGCACGGGCTGACACGGGTGCCGGTGTTAAACAACGATGGTTCGCTGGCGGGGATGTTTGTCCATCCGCGACACCGCCAAGGGCTGGGAGCAGGGTTGCTGTTGAGTGCCGCGGCTTTTGCAATTGGAGCGCTGGTGATGCTGCTGTTCGAACCATCGCCGCCGCCGGTGCAGGCCGCGGTGCGGGAGTTGCCGGAAACGGCAGAGCGCCGTCCCATCCGGCGGCGGGGGAAGACGCGCCGGGGGGAGTTGAGCCTGACGGCGACGGCGCTGGGCGGTGGATTGGCCATGTATGCGGTGCGCGGGCGCGGGTCACTGGCAAAGGCGACGGCGATGCTGGGCATGGGGATGCTGGCTCGCGGATTGACGCATGCGAAGGGAGACGAGAGTTGATCGCAAATGCGAGTCCGCCGGTGCAGGCCGAACCGCCACTGACGCGGGACCGGCTGTCGAGCGTAGCGCTGATCATTGTCACGGCGATTGGGGTTGTACTGTGCCTGGCGGTGACGGCGCCGTTTGTGCCGGCATTGACTTGGGCAGTGGCGTTGGCGGTGCTGGCCAATCCGGTACATAAGTGGGTGCGGCGCAAGGTGAGCAACCGGGACGTGGCGGCGGGGCTGGCGCTGGCCATCGTGGTGGTGGCGATTGGACTGCCGACGTTTCTGTTGGGGCGGCGGCTGGTGGCGCAATCTGCTGACCAATTGGAGAAGTTTCAACAGCAAGTGCGGTCAGGGGAGTTGGAGGCAACCATCCGGCAGCATCCGCGGCTGGCGGGGGCGTATGACTGGGTGTCGCGCACGGTGGGGCAGAAGGAGGCGCTGCAGAATGTGGCGCAGGGTTTGCAGACGCGGGTGGGGCGGTGGCTGCGCACGGCGGCTTTTGGCGTGGTGCAGTTTCTGATCGCGCTGTTCGTGCTGTTCTTTCTGTTTCGCGATCGCAAGGAGGCGGTGGAGGCGGCACGGTGGATCCTGCCGCTGTCGAAGAAGGAAGCCGATGATGTGATCGCGCGGGTGCACGATATGGTGTATGCCACGTTGTATGGGACCTTCGTGGTGGCCGCGATCCAAGGGGCGCTGGGCGGGCTGATGTTCTGGATATTGGGGCTGCCGGCGCCCCTGTTCGCGGGCTTGTTGATGGCACTCTTATCGCTGATCCCGAGTTCCGGAACGTTCTTCATCTGGCTGCCGGCGGCGGGCGCTCTGGCCAGCCAGGGAGAAGCCGGGAAGGCGATTCTGCTGGGCGTGTGGGGGCTGCTAGTGGTGAGCAGCGTGGATAATCTGTTGTTTCCGGTGCTGGTGGGGCAGCGCATGCGAATGCATACGGTGCCAGTGTTTCTGGCGACCATTGGCGGCCTGTTTCTGTTCGGCGCGGCGGGCATTATTCTGGGCCCGGTGGCGTTTGCGTTCACGCTGGCCTTGCTGGATGTTCTGCGGAAACGGACGGAGGGCCACCGCTCGGCGCAGCAGCCCACCTGAGACTAATCGATGTGTTCGTAGGCCGCGAGGGTAAGGAACTCGGGGAACGTATCGGCGCGCGTCATCTCTTCAAACAAACGGGCGGCGAGCGGGAACTGGCTGGCTTGGTAGGCCTCGTCGCCGATCCGGGCACGCAGATTGTCGAGAACCTTGGGTATGGTAGCGATGACGGCATCGACGCTGAGTTGACGGCCATCGCTCATGCGGGCGCCGTGATGGGCCCACTGCCACAACTGGGCGCGCGAGATCTCGGCGGTGGCGGCATCCTCCATGAGGTTGTAGATGGGCACGCAGCCATTGCCTTTGAGCCAGGCTTCCAGGTACTGGAGGCCGACATCGATGTTCATTTCCAGGCCGGCCTGGGTGATCTCGCCTTCGGGCAGTTTCAGCAGGTCGGCGGCGGTGACGTCCACCGGCGGACGGGGGACGTTGATCTGGTTTGCCGTGGGCATGTGTTCGTCAAAGACGGCTTTAGCGGTGGCGATCAGGCCGGGGTGGGCCACCCAGGTGCCGTCATGGCCGGCGAGCACCTCGCGGAGTTTGTCGGCCTGCACCTTGGCGATGGCGCGGTTGTTGGCTTCCGGATCGCTCTTGATCGGGATTTGCGCAGCCATGCCGCCCATGGCGTGGATACCGCGGCGATGGCAGGTCTGGATGAGCAGTTTTACGTAGGACGCCAGGAAGTGCTTCTCCATGGTGACCTGGGCACGGTCCGGCAGCACCCAATCAGGGCGATGGCTAAACTTTTTGATGAAGCTGAAGATGTAGTCCCAGCGGCCGCAGTTGAGGCCGGCCGAATGGTCACGCAGTTCGTAGAGAATCTCGTCCATCTCGAAGGCTGCGGGAATGGTCTCGATGAGGACGGTGGCACGGATGGTGCCTTGGGGGACGCCGAGGGCCTCCTGCGCAAAGACGAAGACGTCGTTCCAAAGGCGTGCTTCGCGATGGCCCTCCATTTTCGGCAAGTAGAAGTAGGGGGCGGAGCCGCGGTCGAGCAGGACGCGCACGTTGTGGAAGAAGTAGAGGCCGAAATCGAACAGGGAGGCGGAGATGGGAGCGCCGTCGATGAGGACGTGCTTTTCCACCAGGTGCCAGCCGCGCGGGCGCACCAGCAGGGTGGCGACCTTGTCGTTCAGCTTGTAAGTCTTGCCTTCGGGGCTGGTGAAGGTGATGGTGCGGGCGTTGGCGTCGTAGAGATTGATCTGGCCCTGGATGTTGTTGTCCCAGGTGGGCGAGTTGGAATCTTCAAAGTCGGCCATGAAGACGTTGGCGCCGGAGTTGAGGGCGTTGATGATCATCTTGCGGTCGACCGGGCCGGTGATTTCGACGCGGCGGTCCTGGAGGTCGTCGGGAATGGGGGCGACCTTCCAATCGGCGTTGCGGATGGGGGCCGTTTCGGGGAGGAAGTCGAGGGTGGCGCCGGCGTGCAGTTGAGCGAGGCGCTGGCGGCGCGCTTCGAGGATTTCCTGGCGGCGGCCTTCGAAGCGGTTGGCGAGGGCGATGAGGAACTGCCGGGCGTCGTTGGTGAGGACGGCGGCCTCCGCGGCGCCTTCCGGGACGGTAAGGCTGAATGTGGACTGGATAGCTGGTTCTACGCTCATGGCAGTGACCTTTCTATTGAACTTGGCGCGTGCTGTCAATGGGAGGGATTGCGGTATCGTGGCGGGGGAGCCATTTTGTTGTGACGCAATCCACCTATCCTGGCGCCGTTGCCCTTTCCGAGCGCGTACATGCGCATTTGCAGAGCCTGGCTCCGGAGGCGGCGCCCGACGCGAGGCTGCTGGCTGAGGTAATCAGCATTGCGTTCTGGGCCAGCCTGCGGCGGGAAGAAGGGCTGACGCCGAAGATATCGCTCGCTTTTCTGACGCTGGCGCAGGCGCAGCACCCGTTGGTGTTTGAACGGCCTTTGCCGGTTACGGCAGCAGCGCTGACCAAGTTGGCGCCCGCGGTGGAGCGGCCGGGGATTCACCTGGGGGTGCAGCGAGACAGGGATGCGGTGCTGGTGTGGGGAGCGCTGCGGGAGTTGCCGCCTTACTGTTGTGTACTGGAGGTGCTGGCGCCGGGGCAGTTAGTGATCAAGTACAGCCGCGAAGCCGATGCGAAGTTTGTGAACCTGGCGGTGCTGCAGGGCGATGAAGTGAAGATCATTGACCCGTGCGCGACGGCGCGGGCGGATTGCCCGGACATGGTGAGTTCGCTGCTGGGCTTTGAGGCGCGGTTTACAAACGGGTCGGCGGGCGTGCTGATTGAGTTGGCGGTGTCGATGCGGGCGCATGGGCATGGCGGGTCGTTATTGGTGGTACCGGCGGGGTCGGACAGTTGGCGGGAGTCGATTGCGAAGCCGATTGCGTACGGGGTGGATCCGCCGTTCCGGCTATTGGCGGACCTGATGGAGGAGGATGCGTCGGAACGGACGCGGCGTCGCTGGCGAGAGGCGCTGCACCATGCCGTGGAGGGGGTAGCGGGGTTGACGGCGATCGACGGGGCGGCGGTGATTTCCGATGCCTATGAGGTGCTGGCGTTCGGGGTGAAGATTATCCGGCGGGCGCAGGCGAAGCCGGTGGATTGGGTGGTGCTGTCGGAACCGGTGGAGAATGCGGCCTTGCGACGGGTGGAGCCGACGTTGTTGGGGGGAACGCGGCACATGTCGGCCGCGCAGTTTGTCCAGGATCAGCCGGATGCACTGGCGCTGGTGGCGTCGCAGGATGGACGGTTTACGGTGTTTGGGTGGTCCTTGGAGGAGAGAGCGGTGCGGGCGCACCGGATTGAGAGCCTGCTGGTTTAGGGCGGGGACCGTCTCTCGACGGATTGTTGTGAAAAAAAGTGAGGCGGATTCCGCATCCCGGCGCAGGAGGACTGCATACGCTTTCTCTTGGCGATGGCAGGGGCTGCATCGCGGCACCGGATGTGGGTGGGCTGGTGTTGAGCGGGGTTGTGGTAAAGAAGAGAGCAAGGATCTCTCTTGGGAACACCAGTCACAGCGCTGCTGGCGCGCGTCCGGACAGGGGACCGCGACGCGATGGAAGAGTTGATGCCCCTGGTGTATGAGCAACTGCACCGAATCGCGCAGGGAGCGATGCGGACTGAGCGGCCGGGGCACACGATGCAGGCGACGGCGTTGGTAAGCGAGGCATGGCTGCGGTTGGCCGGGCAGGGGCACGGCGACTACCAGAACCGGGCGCACTTTTTCGGAGTGGCTGCCCGGCTGATGCGGCAGATCCTGGTGGATCATGCGCGGGCTGCCAACTCAGCCAAACGGGACGTGCGACAGAAGGTGCAGTTGAGGGAGCAGTTCGAGGTGGGGGCGCCGCCGGAGACGGATGCGGCGATCCTGAGTCTGCACGTAGCGTTGGACCGGATGGGAGAGGCGAATGGGGAGAGGGCCAGGATGGTGGAAATGCGCTACTTCTCGGGGATGAACCTGGAGGAGATTGCGACGGTAACGGGGGTTTCCGTGGCAACGGTGCACCGCGAACTGCGGGTGGCACAGGCGTGGCTGCGCCGGGAGATGGCGTGAAGTGACGGAAGCCGAGGAACTGTTTCTGGAGTTGGTGGACAGGCGTCCGGAGGAACGGGCAGAGATACTGGCACTACTGGAGCGGCCTCTGCGACAGGAGGTGGAATCGCTGCTGGAGCATGCCAGCAGCAACGACGCGGATCTGCAGGGCATCGTGGAGCGGGCGGCGATTTGGGCGGAGCGAGGGCTGGCACCGGAACGGATTGGCCCATGGAAATTGGGAGCACGGATCGGCCGGGGCGGGATGAGCGATGTCTACCTGGGGGAGCGGGACGATCCGGAGTTCACGCAGCGGGTGGCGATCAAGCTGTTCCACCGGCGTCTGGCGGGGCAGACGCGGCGGCTTTTGCAGGAGCGCAAGATTCTGGCACGGCTGTCACATCCCAGCATCGCGCAGCTGTTCGATGGGGGAGTGACGGCGGACGGGCAGCCCTACTTGGTGTTGGAGTATGTAGAAGGCCAGGAAATCGACGCCCACGTTTTCGGCAACAAGCTGGAATTGCGGCAGCGGCTGGCGCTGTTCTGCAAAGTAGCGGAGGCCGTGGAGTATGCGCACCGGCAGTTGGTAGTGCATCGGGATCTGAAGCCGTCGAATGTTCTGGTTACGGCCGAGGGTGTGCCGAAGCTGCTGGACTTTGGTATCGCCAAGGCGCTGGAAGACCCGGATGGGCGGGGCGCGACGCAGGCCATGACGCTGGATTATGCGTCGCCGGAGCAGGTGCGGGGCGAGGCGGCGAGCCCGTCAATGGACGTATATGCGCTGGGTGTTCTGCTGCACGGGATGCTGACGGGAAAGACGCCATTCGATCTTTGGCTGCTGCCGCTCGACCGGGCCTTGGAGAAGGTGCTGCACGAAGAGGCAGGCACGGTGCAGGGGGTGCCGCGGGATCTGGCGCGGATTGTGCGGAAGTCGCTCGAGAAGGATTCGGGGCGGCGTTATGGGTCCGTGGAGGCGCTGCGGGCGGACGTGGAGCGATTTCTGCGATGGGAGCCGGTGGAGGCACGGGGCGGCGGCGGGGCATACCGGCTGTGGCGATTTGTGCAGCGGCGCTGGGTGGTAGTGGGGTCGCTGGCGGCGATCTTTGTGGCGGTAGTGGTGGCGCTGGTAGTCACGACACGAGCGCTGGCTGAGACCGAGCGGCAGCGGGCGGAGGCAGTGCGGGCGCGGACGTTGGCAGAGCGGGAGCACGATCGGGCAGAGCAACTGGCGGCGGAGGCACGGGCGCAACGGGACCTGGCCGAGCGGCGCGCGGTGGCATTGTCACAGCAGGTGGCGCGAGCGGACGAGAATTTGGCAACCGCGCGAAGCAACGCGAGCGCCGTGACGCACATGCTGGATCAGCAATTCGTAAACGGCGGCTCGCGGCAGGCGCTGGCCACGGTGGACGAGTGGCTGCAGGTGCAGCGTGGGGTGGTGGAGAAGCGGCCGGGGGATGCGGAGGCGCTGAAGCTGCTGGGGATTCTGGAAGGCCGGCGGTGCGCATTTCTGGCGGCGGAGAATGCGAAGGCGGCGCAGGCCGATTGCGAGAGTTCGGTGAAGCACCTGGGGCCGCTGGAGGACAGCGCGCAGGCGGATGACTGGCTGCGAACCAGCCTGTCGGCCAGCCGGGCGATGCTGGGGCGGCAGAAGGCGATGAGCGGGGCGATGGAAGAGGGCTTGCGGGAGTTAGACCTGGCGGCGCGGACGCTGGAGCCGGCGCTGGCAAAGAACCCTGGAGATGGGAGTCTGCAGGCGCGGCGGGCCACCGTTCGTATGTACCGTGGCGATGTCCTGTTGCGTGCGGGCCGGACCGGGGACGCGGCACGGGCCTATGCGCAGGCGCTGGAGGAGTTGCGGCAGGCCCGGGGAGGAGTGGAGAACCGGCCGCTGTACCAGCAGTTGGCGGGCGCCGCGGGGAGATTCGGAAAGCTATTGGAGGGCAAGGACCCGGCGCAGTCACGGCGGCTGTACCGGGAAAGTCTGAACGCCTTCCGGCAGTTGGCGGAGGCGCCGCGGTCGCAGATGGTGGATTGGAACGAGTACGCCAACGCGATCAACGAGTGCCCGTATCCGGAGTTGCGCAATGTGGCGCACGCGCTGCTATACGCGCAGAAGGCCGTAACCGCTACCGAGGGCAAGAATCCGAGCGCGCTGGATACGCTGGCATGGGCGCAGTATCGTGCCGGGAAGGCGGCCGAGGCAGTGGAAACGCAGAAGAAGGCGATAGCGCTGGTGCCGGCGAGCGCGTCGCAGTTCCGGGCGCTGTTGGAGAAGGGGTTGCAGGAGTTTGAGAAGGGGCTGGGAAAATAGGACTCAGGGCGCGGGCGGGGGCTTGCGCAAGAGGTCGCGGCGGCGTTTGAGTTCGGACTGATACGGCAGATCCTGTTTGGAATCGGCTCCGGGCGGGACGGGGGTGTCGGCGTTCGGGCCACTGTAAATGAAGGCGTCGGTGACCGACGCACGGGCATGGTTTCGGTGAACAGCTTGACGGCCACCTGTCCGCTGAGGACGTCGTTGGTGGGGAGCATGCCCCAGACGGTGTCGCGCAGGGGGAGATCACGGGAGTCTGAAGGCCGTCGAGCATGGTTTCGAGACGAGCGCCGCGGCTACGGCTTCTTTCTGTTCCATGAAGGCCTCCCAGTCGGCTTTGGATGCGGCATATGTCGGCTGCGCAGTTTACGCAGGATCGGTCCGGATGCCCTGGCGCTGGTGGCGTCGTAGGATGGGCGGTTTACGGTGTTTGGGTGGTCATTCGAGGAGGCGGCGGTGCGGGCGCACCGGATTGAGAGCTTGCTGGTTTAGGTTGAAGAGTTATCCGAAGTAATCCGGGTGCCTGCCAGGAAACAGCCAGAGCGCTTGGGTGAGATAGTCTTTGCTGGGAAGACGGCGTAAGCGAAAGTACTCGTCACTGAGCGCCCGTACATCAGATGTATCGTTCGTGGCGGCGATCAGGACGTCAGCCATCGCATCGCGATCAAGCAACCGCGCTAACTCGGCGGCGTAGCGCAGTAGGGAACCGTAGCCGTTGTGCCGCAATTGGTCGAAGCCGCCGTTGCAGACTTGGCCATCGACAAGTTGGAAGCAATAGAGAAGGAGATAGCCTCGCGGAAGTTGGCTAAGTCTGGCAATGATGGTATCGGGGCGGCCGGCCCCTTGCAACGCCTCGTCAAGAACCTGCCACACCTTCATGAAGCGGCGAGCATCCTCCCTTGGCTCCAGGTCGTTTCCCTGGAAGCACTCGACCAGATTGGGATCCGTTTCACTCTGGGGAATCCAGTGACTCTGTTTCACCCGTTCCATGAGCTTCTCCCAGATGACTCGGGCGTCGCTTTTCTGGAATGGATCGAATAGCCAGGCCCACGAAGACCAGGCTCCAGCGTCGGCATTGCGGAACGCTCGTTCATTGTCGATGTCGATTCCGGAGAATTGCTCGCGAATGCGGTTGACCGCGCGGAGCTTGGCGAACTCCGGAAAGCGTCGGTGGTCGAGCGCCCAGCACTTGCAGAAGGCTTCGACGTCGATCGGGGGAAGACCGGGTTGCAGACGTGCGACCAAGACATTTAACGGCGTATCCAGATTCCGCCGCAGCCACTCGAGTGGATCGCGGATTCCACTATTTGTGAAGATTTGCGGGATCTTATCGGAGGGCATGGTCTTAGATCGGGTGCACTCGAGAGTTCTTTATAAGTTGCGTGAAAAAACGAGGTGGATTCGAGGGCGCTGGAGGAGAGCTCCACCGGTTGAGGCCTACGGTGCAGCCTTCCGCATCAGAGCGCGGCGGCGTTCGAGCTCGGACTGGTACGGCAGATCCTGCTTGGATTCGGCGCCGGACGGGACGCGGGTGTCGGCATTGGGGCCGCTGTAGATGAAGGCGTCGGTGACTGAGCGCACGGGCATGGTTTCGGTGAACAGCTTCACGGCCACCTGTCCGCTGAGGACGTCGTTGGCGGGCAGCATGCCCCAAACGGTGTCTCGCAGAGGCAGGATGACGGGAGTCTGGAGGCCTTCGAGCATGGTCTCGAGACGAGCGCCGCGGCGATGGGCGCTGTGGTGACGCATGACGGTGAACAGGCGGCGGGGATGGCTGCGGTCGAGGCGGGCGACGACGGTCTGCTCGGCGGGCATGGCGACGCCGAGGGTGTGGCGCCAGAGGTTGCCGGCACTGTAGATGAGGATGCCTTTCTGCTGGGCGTCGATTTCACGGCCGACCAGCGCCGCGGCTACGGCCTCTTTTTGTTCCATGAAGGCCTCCCAGTCGGCCTTGGATTTCACCTGAGACCAGTCGATGGGATCGGTGGCCCAGACACGGATCTTCTTACCGGTGGGAAGTTGGCGGTTGACATCGCGGACGGTGGTGAGGAACTCGGCATAAACGGGGGAGTCACAGTTGCCGGGAACGGAGACGTCGCGCCAGACGCGTTGGAGGTCATCCTGGGGCACATCGAGGCCGGCGATGTAGCGGTCGAGGGTGAACTGGTGGAGGGCCGCGGCGCATTCGACGGCGATGAAGGAAGCGCGTTCGAGGAAGGCGGGATGGCGCACGACTTCATTCCACAGGTCGGCGTCCTGGCGGTTGGCGTGCCATTCGCCGATGCCGACCACCTGGTAGCGATCCAGGCGCGTGGCCAGCACCTTGGCGACCTTGCGCTGGCCGGTGGCGAGGGGAAGGGCTTCCTGGTCGGCGGCGTCGTCGAAATCGGCGTAGGGGTTTTCGGCGCTGACGCGGGTGGGGGAGGGGCCGCCGGAGCCGGAGTAGGAACTGACTTTGCCGAGGCGCATGGGCTTCGACATGGTGAGGCCGAGGACGACGAGGCCGAAGAGGGCAAGCGAGACGATGCCGCCGCGCGCCAGGACTCCCAGGCGCGGACCCTGTGCCGGCGCGGAGAAAAACACCGGGACCCGGTGGCTATCTCGACTCTGCATCCCTACCCCATTTGTAGCACCTTGCCTGGCGGAGGGAGGGCCGGCTCTAAGGTGTTCCCACGATTGCCGGTCTGACTTTTTCGCCCTAGGCTTATGGCATGCGGGTACTGTTTCTCGTACTGCTGGCTTCGGCTGCGTTCGCGCAGCAGACGAGCGTGTCGTATAGCACCGATCTGAATGGGCGGCGGCGGGAAGAGGGGGTGTCGACGATGTCGGTGAACGGCAACGCGACGACCATGACGAATCTGACGCGGACCGTGGACGGACGGCTGGTGCCGTGGGAGTCGGTGGAGGAACGGGTGGTGAGCGACGATGCGAACGGTCGCGTGGTGGAACGCATCGTAAGGCGCTACAGCCAGGACGGGCGGCCTTCGCCACCAGAGAAGCAGCAGGTGCAGGAGGTGAAGAACGCCGATGGGACGGTGTCGTCGACCACGACCACGTACCAGGGCGATTTGAACGGTAGCTACCGGGTGGCGGCGCGGGTGATCAGCGAGGAATCGAAGTCGGGTAGTACGAAGAACACGGTGACGACAGTGGAGAGGCCAACGGTGAACGGCAGCTTCGAGGTAGTGGAGAAGCGCCAGCGCACGGCAGATGACAACACGGCGCAGGAGACGGTGCTGCGGCCGGATCCGCAGGGGCATCTGCGGGAATCGGCACGGTCAACCACCGAGAGCAGGGAAGCAAACGGCGAGCGGACCGAGAACACCGCCAACTACGAGGTCGGCTACGACGGGAAACTGGTGCTGCATTCGCAAAGCGTGGCGCGCATCCGCAAGAACGCCGATGGCTCGGAGACCAAGGAAGTGGACCTGTACCGGCGCCTGCCGGGGCGCGCGGATCCGAGTGCGACGCCGGCATTGGAAGAGCGGCAGGTGATTGAGCAGAACCGGTCGGGCAATCAGTTGACCGAGACGGTATACGTGCAGCGGCCGAGCATCAATGATCCGAAGCGGCTGGGGGCGGCGACGAAGTTGCAGGAGAGGACCTGCACGGGCGAGAACTGCAAGTAGGGTGTAACGCTACGCAAGTCCGGCTTATAGCCTCGGTAGTTGGCTGAAGCTTGATCAACGACTTTCGCGCACTAACAAGCTGGATTCGACGCGCCACCAGGGTCTTCTTCATGGAAGGTCTGCAGTCAAGATTGTCGACGCACCCACGGTTTGCTGCAAATTGGGCTTCCATGCTGATCACAACGAGGTCAAGCTTCGTGGTTGCAGTCTCCCGGCACGTGCGGCCGGCCCGCAGATTGGCTCTGCTTTTGCGCTAGGCTGATACGGATGGCCACAGGGTTCGACGCGTCGCGCCTGGAGGCGCTGCTGGAATCGGCAAAGCTGCTGCAATCCAGCCTGGAACTGGATCTCATCCTCAAGCACCTCATGCGGACGGCAATGGGCCGTCTGGTGGCACGGCGCGGTCTGCTGGCGGTACGGAAGCAGGGTGCGCTGCGGTTGAACCTGGTGCGGGGTGCGGCGTCGTTGAAGGCGGGCGAGGTCTTCGATGAAGCGCAAGCGCGGGCAGCCGGGGTGGAGTATCTGTTCTGCATCGGCAATGAAAGCGAGCCGGTAGGGTTGCTGGGCATTGGCGGGCTGGTCGGCACGATGCAGGCCGAGGAAGCGGAGTTCCTGCAGGCGTTACTGGGCGTGGCGGCGAGCGTGATTTCGAACGCGCAGGCGCACGATGAGGCACGGCTGGCCAATACAATGCTGGACCAGCGGCTGCAGGAGTTGCGGGCGCTGTTGGATCTGGGCCGTGGGTTGGCGGCGACGCTGGATCCGGAAGAAGTGGCGCAGTTGGTGGGTCTGACGCTGGCAGGGCGATGGGCGGTGGGCAAGTATGCCGTAGCGGCGTTTAAGGAAGGACAGGAGCCGGTACTGCGGCAGAAGGGCATGGACCTGAGCCACGTCGCGGGGTTGCAGGAAGTGCTGCTGGCGCTGCCGGAGGCACAGTTGGTGCAGAACCAGGATCTGGCGGAGTCCTTGAAGATCCCAATGGGGTCGCTGCTGATTCCGATTCGGACGCAGGAGTCGCAGATTGGGCTGATTGCCTGTGGGCCGCGGATGCGGGGGATGTCATACCGGGAGGCGGACCTGGAGTTCGGCGCGGGATTGGCGTCGCAGGCAGCGGTGGCGTTTGAGAATGCCTGGCATTTTCGCGATACGCTGGCGCGGCAGCAACTGGAGAAAGAGTTGAACCTAGCGGCCAGCATCCAGCGGGACCTGTTCCCGAAGAGCCTGCCGGTGTTGGCGCAGTGCGACATTGCCGCGAAGAACCGGCAGGCGCGGCAGGTGGGTGGGGATTACTACGATGTGCTGCCGTTCGTGGCGACGGGGCCGACGGATCCGCACATGCTGGTGGTGGCGGATATCTCGGGCAAGGGCATTTCTGCGGCGCTGCTGATGAGCATTATCCAGGCGACGCTGCGGACGCTGTTGCGAAGGGAGTCGAGCCTGTTGGAGATCGCCGGGGTGGCGAATGAGTTGCTGCACGCGACGACGCCGGTGAACAAGTATGCGACGGCGTTTCTGGTGGTGATGGATCCGGCAACGGGGGCGTGCAAATTCGTCAATGCGGCGCACAATCCTTCGCTGCTGTTGCGGGCGTCGGGCGAAGTGGAGATGCTGGACGGGCCGGGGTTGGCGATTGGCCTGTTTCCGCGCCGCACGTACCAGGAAAAGAGCTTCGAGATGCATCCGGGCGACATCCTGGTGCTGTATAGCGATGGGGTGAACGAGGCGCAGGATGCCAAGGACGATGAGTTCGGCACGGACCGGCTGACCGAGGTGGTGAAGGCAAATGCGGGAGAGCCGGCCGAGGTGATCGTGGAGAGGATCTTCGAGGCGATTGATGCGTTTGCCGGAGCGGCGCCGCAGTTTGACGATATTACGCTGATGGTGGTGAAACGGACGCCATGATCGACCGGCTGCTGCGACTCCTGCTGTGGGACAAGAGGCTGACGCCACGCTGGCGGACCGTGGCGGTGGTGCTGTTGGCGCTGGCGCCGCTGGCCTGGGCGGGCGCCTTGTTTCTACAGTTCCGGATCGCGGAGTCGGTGCCGTTCCGGATTGTGACGGATCGGGAGCGGGCGTTGGAGGCGGCGCACCGGCTGGCGGAGCGATTCGGTTTCGACACGCAGAACTGGCAGGAGCGGGTGAAGGCCGATACGGAGATGGACGTGTACCGTTATCTGTACCGGCAAGGGGAGCGCGGGTGGAAGCTGCTGGGACACACCGGTGCATGGAGCACCACGACGGCGAAGTTGAACGATGCCGACAACGAGCACGGGGTGGAGTTGGAACTGGCGCCATCGGGAGAGATGACCGGATACCGGGTGAGGCCGCGGCCGCGCCCGCCGGAAGCCGTTACCGATGAGGAGGCGCGGGCCATCGCGTTGGCACGGCAGCAGGAGTGGGCGGCGGCACGTCCAGGGTGGGAGGTAACCGATCCGACCATTGCGACGGATTCGAACAACAACCGGATGTACCAGTGGACGGTGCGTGTGCCGGGGCTGGCGGGGTTGGACGGGAAGCTGACGCTGCGGCTGCGCGGGCGGCAGATTATAGAGGATCGCTATAGCTTCGAGTTGAACCGGACGGGCCGCGGTTCGCCTCCCAGCAGTGGCCGGGGCACGATCAAGGCTCTGAATGGCGTGGTGAGTTCGGTGGTGTTTGTCTATCTGGTGGTGCGCTATGTGCGGCGGCGTCTGCAGAAAGAAGCCTCGCGGGAACGGATGCACCTTGTGGCGTTGATAACAGGATCGGCAATGCTGGCGCTCTTCCTGCTGACCGACTTCATCAGCTTTGGCATGGGCGACGCCCCGGTGCCGTTCTGGGCGGTGTTGGTGTTTACATCGCTGGGCTGTTACGGCTTTGGGATGCTGGCAGGGCTGGCGTACTCGGCGGTGGAGAGCGATCTGCGGGAGCCGTTTGGAGATCAGTTCGTGTCGCTGGATGCATGGCTGGCAGGGCGCTTCTTTTCGCGGAATGTAGGACGGTCGGTGATTCTGGGCGTGGTTCTGCTGGGGTGGATGCTGCTAATACGGAACTCGATCTACCTGGCAGGTCAGCCGCTGTATCCGGGTCTGGACGTATTGGAGGGGGCATACGATTTTCTGGCGGCACGGGCGGCGTGGGTGGTGGCGCTGCTGGGTTCGGTGGCTGGGGCGATTTACATTGTGCTGGCGGCGATGCTGGCGCCTTTGACGGTGGTGACGCGTCGTTTCGTGAGACGGCGGTACCAGTTGCCGGTATTCTGGGCGCTGGGGATGCTGGCGATCGCCCATCTGGGCGATGAGCCGCTGCCGTGGTATTCGGGGATGGCGAGTGTCTTTTGGCAGGCCTCCGCCTTGGCGGTGGCTTTCCTGCTGGTGGATCTGCTGGCGGCGCTGGTGGTGTCCTCGGGCTTTGTGCTGCTGGTTTACTTCTTCTCGTTAGCGAGGATTGCGCCGGCGTGGGGAGAACGGATGGAACCGGCTGTTGCGGCGGTGGTGGTGATGCTGCTGGCGGCGGTGTTCAGCGTGCTGCGCGGGCGATTTGTGCGGGCCGATGAGGTGCGTCCGGCCTATGCGCGCGACATCCAGGAGCGGCTGCAACTGCAATCGGAAGTGACGGCGGCACGGGAGGCGCAACAGCGGCTGCTGCCGGCGAAAGCACCGGAGCTGCCCGGAGTGTCGATCGTGGCGACGTGCCGTTCGGCCGAGCAGGTGAGCGGCGACTTCTACGACTTCTTTCCGATCGGCAAGGAGAAGTTGGGGATTCTGTTGACCGATGGCGGGGGCAACGGGCTGGCGACGGCGCTGTCGATCGCGCTGACGAAGGGCTACCTGATGCATAAGGCGCAGGCAGGGCAGAGTCCGATGAAGACGCTGGCTGGACTGTTGGCGACGCTGGGGCAGGAATTGCACAGCGTGAATTCCGAAGGCCTGTGCTATGCGGTGCTGGACCTGCGAGAGGGCTGGCTGCAGTTTGCGCGCCTGGGCGAGACGCCGGGGCTGCTGGTGGCGGACACTTCCGACGGCGTGGAGGAGACCCGCTACGGACACGAAGGCTCGTCGCTGTGGGAAGGGCGAGTCCGCCTGAAGCCGGATATGCGGCTGGTGCTGTATACGAACGGGGTGTCGCGGCTGATTGGAGAACCGGACCGGCAGGCGACCAACCGCTGGCTGCAACGGAAAGCGGCGAGTGTGTTCACGCAGGCTCCGGCGGAGTTATTGGAGTGGCTGTTGAACCTGGTGATGCGGAAGCGCGGCGGGCTGGCGGGAAGGCGGATCACCGATGATGTGACGCTGATGGTGATCGCGGTGGACCGCGAGGCGTCGTTTGGGATTGAGGAGCGGGTGGCATGAACCGGGCGGCGTGGTGGGCAGTGGCCGCTATCGGGATTGGGGCCTTTCTGTGGGCATTTCCGAAGGCCCAGCCGGTGCCGGCTACGAGATGGCAACTGGACCGTGCGGCGGCGCATTCCAAGGCAGTGGCGGCACTGAAGGATCTGCTGCAGGTGGACGCGCGGGGTTGGGACTGGCGCTCGGAGTTTGAAACGCGGCAGTACCTGCTGTTGTGGCAGACGCTGCACGGACGGACAGCGGGCGACTTCATCGGGTCGGCAACGGAGTTGAAGATGGAATTCACCGGTAACCGCCGGGAAGGGACGGTATGGCTGTGCGCCGACGGCCGGCTGTGTGGGCTGCAGCAAAGCCGCGATGGGCGCAGACGGACGGACTCCGGACCACCGGGACAGAATGAGTGGCTGGCCAAGAGGATCTTTGAAGCGATGGCCGGAAAGGATGCCGCGCGGTTTCGGCCATCGACGGCGAGCATGGATGGCGACTATCGCTGGGAGTTGGCCACCGATTCGTCGGAACTGGTGAAGTGGGAGATTCGGGTGCGGACCGACAGCCGCGGGTTACGGGATGCGCGGCTGCGGGCAAACGTGCCGCAATCGGTACGCGCGGGGCTGGCGCGCGGCGCACAGGCCACGGGGGAAACAACCCGCATCGTGAGCGCCGTGCTGGTGAGCGTAGGGGCCTCGGCGGTGACGATGGTGTTTCTGTTCGGGGCTTTCCGGCGGCGGCTGGATTGGAAGTCGGCATTGACGGCGGGCGTGCTGTACCTGGCGTCCGGCCTGTTGCCGCACGCGGTGGGCACGATGCTGCCGGAGCGCGGCGTGGACTGGCACATCGACATCAATGCGGGGGTGGTGTTCGCGGCGCTGGCGGTAATGGCGTCGGTATCGGTGGGAGAAGGCTGGGCGCGCGAGCTGGATTGGAACCGGTGGACGACGTTCCGGCTGTTCCTGCAGCGTAAGTGGAAGGCACGAAGCCTGGGGGCTTCGGTGCGGGACGGGATGGCATGGTCCGGCGTGTTGGCGGCGATTCCGCTGCTGGTGGCGGGTAGCGGGTTATTTCCGGACACGTTGTGGAGCGAGCGCAACTATCTGCCGGCGCTGATGACGAATGTACCGGCGCTATGGGCGTTGCATCCCTGGTTTGAACTGGCCAGTTTCGGCCTGTACGTGGTGGCGCTGCCATTTCTGTCGGCCAAGCTGGGAGTGCGCGCGGCGGTGTGGTTCCTGTTCCTGCCCGTGGCGGGAGTTTTGTTTTTTCTGCGATCGCCGCTGGGGGGCGGACTGAACGGAGCGGCGATATCGGCGGCGGGGACGGCGATGGTGTCCGTGTTGCTGTACCTGCGGTGCGACCTGACGGCGACGCTGGCGGCGGCCAAGGGTGGCCTGTTGCTGACGCAGGCGATGGTGCTGTTGCAGGGGCCCGGATCGGCACCGGTACATGGGTGGATCGCGCTGGCGGCATTTGGTGGATTGTTCACCGCGGCGGCGGTGCTGGCGCGCACGGGCGAGGAGTTACAGCCAGCCGACCCGATTGCGGCGCAGTTCCTGTCGGAACGGGAGAAGTTGAAGGCGGAGTTTGGTCTGGCGCAGCAGGCACAGCAGCGGTTGTTACCGGCAGAACCGCCGCAAGTGGCGGGGTTTTCGGTTGCGGCATCGTGTCAGCCGGCGCGCGAGGTGGGGGGCGACCTGTACGATTATTTCCACCTGGCCGATGGGCGGCAGGGTTTCTGCGTGGCCGATGTTTCGGGTAAGGGCATGCCGGCGGCCCTGTATATGACGTTGACCAAAGGGCTGCTGGCGGCGGCGGCGCCGGAATCGCGTGAACTGCCGGAGCTGGCGAAGCATGTGAATCAGCATCTGTACACGGCGTGCAAGCGGAAGATGTTCGTGACGGCGGTGATGGCGTCGCTGGAGCCGGGTTCGCGGCAGGTGGAGTTGCTGCGGGCCGGACATAACGCGCCGCTGGTGTATCGCGCAGGCACCGGCATAGCGGAGTATCGCAAGCCGGCGGGGCTGGGACTGGGGCTGACGTCGGCAGCGCTGTTCACGCGCGGAACGAAGGTGGAGAACCTGCAGCTGGAGCCAGGCGACTCGCTGATTCTGTATTCCGATGGCGTGACGGAGGCGATGAATGAGAAGCTGGAGCTTTACGGAGAAGACCGTCTGAAGGCGGTAGTGGAAGAGCGCTCGGCGCTGAGCGCCGCGCAGTTAGTGGAGGAGATACGCCGGGATATCGGCGTATTCGCGGGTGCCGAGCCGGCGCACGATGATATAACCTTGCTGGTAGTACGGGCCGAATAAAACAGAATAGGGAGGGGATGTTTGGCTAGCTCATTTGCAGTCACAACAACGCAGCAGGATGGGATTTCCGTGCTTGCGCTGGACGGTTTTCTGGACGCGCACACGGCGCCGCAGTTTGAAGAGACTATACAGAGCGAGATCAGCGCGGGGCGGCGCAACCTGATCATCGACTGCGGGAAGCTGACGTACATCTCCTCGGCGGGCCTGGGCGTGTTCATGAGTTTCATCGAAGAGCTGCGCGAAGCCGGCGGTGACATTAAGATCTGTTCCGTGGCACCGAAGGTTTTGCAGGTGTTCGAGATTCTAGGTTTCCAATCGTTGTTCGACATTGTCGATACACTGCCGGAAGCGGTAGCCAAGTTCCAAGAGGGCGGTCAGAAAGGATAACTCCCATGGCCGATTATGAACGGCGGTTCCTGTTGCACGTGCCGTCTTCCACGGAAAACCTGGCGTTGATTCGCGATTTTGTCGGGAACATCGGCAGGCAGGCGGGTATGGTGGAGACCGAGTTGTCGATGCTTGAACTGGCTGTGGATGAGGCGTGCGCGAACGTGATTGAGCACGCCTACGGGTTGGACAAGACACAGGAAGTGATCATGCGGGTGACGCTGGACGTGGACTGTCTGAAGATTCAGGTGATCGACACCGGCAAAGGCTTCGACCCGGCGCAGATTGAGCAGAAGGACGTGAAGAAACTGATCGCCGAGCGGCGTTCCGGCGGCCTGGGACTGCGCATGATGAAGCTGGTGATGGACGAAGTCCAATACCAGATGAAGCCCGGAGAGCGAAACGAATTGACGATGATCAAGAAGCTGAAGAAGTAGCGCGATTACGCGGCTACTTCATAGCAACTGAGCAGTCCCTGATCACGAATAAACAGGCAGCCCTGGGCCACCACCGGGTGGGCCCAACTGGGGAAGCCCTGGTCGGGGATGGAGAAGCGGCCCTTTTCGCGATAGCCTTCAGGGGTGGCTTCGGCCAGACCCATGACGTGGCCTTCGCCCAGCAGGAAGAGCATGCCATCGGCGAAGGTTACCGCGCCTTTGCCAACGCTGCGGTCCCGCCATTTCACTTCGCCGGTGTTGAAGTCCATGCAGGTGAGGATCTGGTTGGAGAAGCCGTAGAGGTAGCCCTGGTGCAGCACGACCCCACCATGGTGGTTCATCATGTCGCGGCTGAAATAGACCTCTTTGGCCTTCACCTCGCCGCCCGCGGCTTCGAGTTCCACCAACTGCGCACCGGTACCGTAGGCAGACGTGTAGAAGACGCGGTTATTGAAGAAGACAGGCGTGGTGCAGTTGGCGGTGCGATTAGCGGCTTCGGTGAAACGGAACATGGGCTTGCCATCGGAAGCGCGCACGCCGACGCCTGCCTTTGACGTGAGGTTGAGGATGACGCGCACGTTGCCGACCGTGGCGGCAATGTTGGAGGCGTAGCCGGCGCCGTCGCTCAAGCCGCGCGAGGTCCAACGATCCTTCCCATCGGCCTTGCTGACCGCCACGATGCAGGCATCATTGCCGCCGGGGGTGACGATGACCAGGTCCTGCTCCAGCAGCGGCGATTCGCTGAGCAGCCAGTTCGGATTCTCTCCGTTGTAGCCAGTAAGGATGTTCTTCTGCCAGATCTTCTTGCCGTCCGATGCCTGGAGGCAGGCGAGTTCCCCATCTTCGCTCATGACGTAGAGACGGCCGTTTTCGAAGGTGGGCGTGGCGCGCGGCCCGTTGCCGCGATTCTGGTCGAGGGTGCGGCCGAGGGAGACCGACCACTTCCGTTTGCCGGAGGTGCGCTCCAGGCAATGGACCATGCTGTCTTTGAGGCCGCCGTGCAGGTAGACATCGTTGCCGACGACGCACATGGAGCCGTAGCCGGTGCCGAGTTCCTTGGTGGACCACAGCAGCTTGGGGCCAGTCTGCGGCCAGGTTTTTAGGAGCCCGGTTTCCGGCGAGCGCCCATCGCGCGCCGGGCCGCGCCACTGCGGCCAATCCGAACGTGTTCCCGCGGCCTTCATCCCAGTCGCACTGGCGGAAGCCGCGGCGAGCAGTTGCAATGCAGTGCGTCGATCCATTCCCTCCAAGATACGCGATAGGATGGGTTCCATGGAACGCCGCCACTTTTTACAGGCAGCCGGCGCTGCAACGTTCGCGAATGCACAGGCGAAGGCCGAATGGCGCAACCAGCAAGCGGGCATGGCTTACCGGAAGTTGGGCCGGACGGGGCTGATGGTGTCGGAGGTGGTGAGCGGAGGGGATCCCATCACGCTCAGCAACTACCAACATTTGAACCTGGCGCTGGAGATGGGCCTGAACTATCTGGACATGGCGCCGGCCTATAACAGCGGCGATACCGAACGTGCCTATGGCAAGCTGATCGCAGGGTCAAGCAAGCGCGAGAAGGTGTTCCTGACGACGAAGATCAGCCGCATCGGCGCGATGCGGAACAGCCTGTATAAAGAGATCTTCGATGGGTTGCCCGGTGAGAAGCAGGCGGCGATTCAGAAGCGCGCCGATGCCATGATTGCCGAACGCGGGCTGATGAAGCCGGGCTACTTCCTCGACTATTATCCGGGCCAGCGCAACCAGGTGGCGCCGACATTTCTGGCCAACGCCATGCGCCCCGACTACGGCCACCAGGTGGAAGGCAGCAAGAAGTTCCGGGATTTCATCCTGACGTCGTTGGAGGACAGTTTGAAGCGCGTCGGGACGGACCGCTTTGATATCGTGATGTGCCCGCATGGAGCCTGTTCGCCGGAAGAACTGGATGACCCGGAGATTTACGCGACGTTCCTCGATCTCAAGAAACAGGGCAAGGTGCGGTTCCTAGGTGTGACGTCGCACACCGACCCCGCGGGCATCCTGCGCAAGGCAGCCGACCTGGGGCACTATGACGCGGTGATGATGGCGTACAACATCATTAACGGCGGCTATCTGGAAGAGGCCATCCGCCACGCGGCGAATAAGGGTGTAGGCATCATTGCGATGAAGGTGGCCATGTCGGTGGCGACGCATCATAAGAGCCTGCAGCCGGTGCCGCAGTGGCGTATCGACAAGGTGAACCGCATTGTACCGGGCACGATGAAAGCCCCGTTGAAGGCTTACACGTTTGCCCTGCAGAATCCCAACCTGACGGCCGTAATCTCCAATCTGTGGGATGAGACGCATGTCCGCGAGAACCTCTCGGTGGCGGGCAAGAAAGTGGAACTGCAGCCGGCCTAAAGTTTATGGCAACAGCGAAGAATCCTCTGGCTGGGCAGCCTGCCCCGCCGTCGATGAAGATCGACCTGGCGCGCCTGGAGCGCGAGTACCTAGAAGGCAAGCCCGACCTAAGCGACGCGAACCAACTGGTGAGTTTTGGCACCAGCGGCCATCGCGGTACGCCGTTTAAGAACACGTTTACCGAGGCGCATATTCTGGCGACGACGCAGGCCATCTGCGACTACCGGAAGGCGAACGGTCCGCACGGACCGCTGTTCATGGGCAAGGATAGCCACGGCGTGTCCGATGCGGCGCAGCGGACTGCGCTGGAGGTGCTGGCGGCAAATGGCGTGGAGACAGTGCTGGCGCGTGGCAACGGCGTGACGCCGACGCCCGCGATTTCGCACGCCATTCTGACGCACAATGCGCGAAATGCGGCGGGCCTGGCCGACGGCATTGTGATTACGCCGTCGCACAATCCGCCGGCCGATGGCGGCTTTAAGTACAACCCGCCGAATGGCGGCCCGGCCGATACGGACATCACCGGTTGGGTGCAGGATCGCGCGAATGAGTTACTGCGGGATGGCAACCGGGGTGTGAAGCGGCGGAGCTATAACGAAGCGCTACGGGCCGCGACGACCCACGAAGCCGATCTCATTTCGCCCTACGTGGACGATTTGCGGAACGTGTTGAACATGGACGCGATTCGCGAGGCGGGGTTGAAGATCGGCGTCGATCCGCTGGGCGGCTCTTCCCTGCCCTACTGGGTACCGGTGGCCGAGAAGTACGGGTTGGACCTGACGGTGGTGAACCCGAATCTGGACGCGACGTTCGGGTTTATGACGCTGGATCACGACGGCGTGATCCGGATGGACTGCTCCAGCCCGTACGCGATGGCCAGCCTGGTTGGGCTGAAGGATAAGTTCCAGATCGCGTTCGCCAATGACCCGGATGCCGACCGCCATGGGATTGTGACGCCGTCGGCGGGGCTGATGAATCCGAATCACTACCTGGCGGTGGCCATCCGCTACCTGTTGACGCACCGGCCGGGCTGGCGCAGCGATTCGGTGGTGGGCAAGACGCTGGTGAGCAGCAGCATGATTGACCGCGTGGTGGCGAAGCTGGGACGGCGGTTGTCGGAAGTGCCGGTGGGCTTCAAGTGGTTCGCGCCAGGGCTGTTTGACGGGTCGTGCTGTTTTGGCGGCGAGGAGAGCGCCGGAGCGAGTTTCCTGCGCCTGAACGGTACGGCGTGGAGCACGGATAAGGACGGTCTACTGCTGGGGTTGCTGGCGGCGGAGATGACGGCGGTGACGGGTAAGGATCCGGGGCAGCACTTCGCGGAGTTAGCCGAGGAGTTCGGCATGCCGTACTACACGCGGATCGATACGCCGACGTCGCCCGAAGAGAAGGCGCGGTTTAAGAATCTGCAGCCGGACGGGGTAACGGCGTCGACGCTGGCGGGCGATGCGATTACGGCGAAACTGACGAAGGCGCCCGGGAACAACGCGTCGATTGGCGGGTTGAAGGTGGTGTCGGCGGGTGGGTGGTTTGCGGCGCGGCCGTCGGGTACGGAGAACATCTACAAGCTGTACGCGGAGAGCTTCCGGAGTGAAGCCCATTTGGCGACGATTGTAAGCGAGGCTCGGGAGATTGTAAGCGCGGCTTTGCGCTAGCGTTTCGCCAGCGTGTGCGGATCGTGGCAGGTGGCGCAGGCCTGCTTGCCTGCCGCGACGCTGACCGGCTGCTTACAGGCGGCCGGTAGCTCCGCGTGGCAGCGATCGCACTGGCGCTTCATGGAGACAGCGGTCCGTGGGGCGTGCGCGCCATGGCAGGTGCTGCACTGGGCGGCACGGGTTTTGCTTTGCGCCAGCACCAGTTTGCCGTGCTTGCTTTCGGAATAGGCTTTGAGCTGCGCGGTGTGGCAGGTGCCGCAGAGCGCAGGGACTTCGTCGGGGCCGGCGACGCGATCGGGAGAGGTAGCGCCGACGGCGTTGCGATGGGGCTTGCTCTCTCCATGGCAGACTTCGCAACTGATGTTCTTGGCGGCGTGCTTGTGCGACTTCAGATCATCGACGTGTTCGGTGTGACAGGAGACGCAGAGTTTGCCCACTTCCTGCGCCGGGGCCGGCAGCAACGCCGCTAGCAACAACAGCGGAATCATCCGATACGCCTCACCAGCTTGCGGTCGATTTGGGCGAGGTTCGCCTTGCCTGCCAGGGCCATCGCGAGTTTCAGTTCGGCGGCCAGCAGTTCGAGCACGCGCTCGACGCCGGGCTGGCCGAAGGCGCCGAGGCCCCAGAGCGGCGCGCGGCCGACCAGGACGGCCTTTGCGCCCAGGCCAAGGGCCTTGAGGATGTCGGTGCCGCGCCGGATGCCGCCGTCCATGAGCACGGGAATTTTGCCGCCGGTGGCCTGGATCACGTCGGGCAGCGCGTCGATGGTGGCGATGACGCCGTCGAGTTGGCGGCCGCCGTGGTTGGAGACGACGATGCCGCTGGCGCCGCGCGATACCGCGAGTTCGGCGTCTTCCGGGGCCAGGACACCTTTCAGGATCACGGGCAGGTTCACGGCGCCGCGCACCCAATCGATGTAATCCCAGGTGAGGTTCGGTGTGTGCGGCTGCCACATGGCGGCCCGGGCCGGGTTGCGCGGCGGCTGGTTGACGCCTGCCTTGGGAACGCCGGTGCCCATGTAGCCGTAGTCGAAGCGGTTCCGGTTGTTGCGGTCGCGATTGGACTGGTACTGGTTGTCGACGGTCACTGTGATGGCCTTGCCGCCGCGGTCCTCAATGCGCTTGGCGTAGCTGACGGCGGCGGTCTTGGTGGCCTGGCCGGTAGTGTTGCTCCACCAATGCACGTTATCGAAATCCTCGACGGCGCGCTCGGCCCCGGCGCCGGTGCAGAAGAGGGTTTTGGTCTTGGCGCAGGCGCGGGCGACGATATTTTCGGCGTTCGGGAGCACCAGGTTCTTGCCGCCGGTCGGGGCAACAAGGATAGGGGCTGGCAGTTTGATGCCGAAGACTTCGGTGGACAGGTCGACGGTGCTGACATCGGTCATGACGCGGGGCACGAGATACCAGTGCTTGTAGGCTGCGCGATTGGCTTCGAGGGTCATTTCGTCTTCGACGCCGCCGGCGATGAAGTCGTAGGCCAGCTTATGCAGCTTCTTCTTGGCAACTTCTTCAAATTCATGGACATTGACGGGGCCCAGGACATCGTCGTCGCCATTCTGCATGGCAAGCAGGGGGGAGGAGGAAACCATTCCCATGAGGCATCGAAACGCGTAGCGGCGGTTCATAAGACCCACCCATCATATACCGAGTTTCGGGGAGCGGCTTCGGAGCGATCGGTGGCGGTTGTTTTACGGAACAATCCTCCCCACCCTTGCATAAAGACGCTCCGCCCTCCTTCCGATCAATGGGAGCAGTTGAGAGTTTTCCGTTCGGCTTCTCTCCAACCGCACCCGGCCCCGGTGCTTATCGAAAGGAGATCTTGCATCATGCACGGCAACAATGGTGGCTCTCTGTATCACGAGGCTTTGCTGGACAAGCGCAAGGATGTGCTGACGGGGCTCGGTTTGCAGGTGAACGAGTTGGCGCAGGCGGTCCGGGCCAGTGACGAAGACCAGGCGCAGATGTCGCATGAGGAATTCCTGAACATGCGGCTGAATAAGATTGAGTGGGATACGCTGCGGCTGATCGATGAAGCGCTGGACCGGTTGCAGGCGGGTGACTACGGCACCTGTCTGCGGTGCGAGGAGCCGATTTCGCCGAAGCGGTTGAAGGCGCTGCCGTGGGCCAAGTACTGTGTGCGGTGCCAGGAAAAGCTGGCCAAACGCGATCAGGACGGCACGCGGGATGAGGCGCCGGACCTGGTGTGGTCCAGTTGAGCCGGGGCCGGAACGGGTTCCAGCCAGGCCAGTAGCCCGATGAGGCTGAAGCCAACGCCCATGGCGACGGCATGCAGTGCGCCGAGTTCGGGCACAGGCAGCCAGTAGAGGTTGCCGAAGCGGCTGGCGGCGAAGATGGCCGAAGCCGCCATACCGATAACGGCACAAGCGGCGGCAATCGAAAGGGACAGGGATCGCAAGGGGCGGCGCGAGCCGGTGGTGGCCAGGAGGGCGAAGCCGGCAATGGCGGTGATGGCCAGGGTCTGGACGAACACTACCGCGGCTTCCAGATAGCGGGAGGCAACGGTGGCGGGAACCAGCGCCAGCGGCGCGCCCATGACCATAAGACGCGGGATACCGAACCAGGGCGTGGCAGCCTGCTCTCCGAGCGCGGTGGCTGTGCGCGCCGTGAAGATGCTGGCGGCGAATCCGGCGTAGTAGAAGTGAATCGCGGTGAGTAGCAGGAAGGCCGGAGGGAAGAAAGGGATCTCCAGGTCGCCGCGCGATAAAGCAAGGGCGACGCTGCCCGCGGCCAGATAGAGGCAGGGAAGCCGCAGGGGGGGATTGTGCCAGGCGGCCCAGGCCGAGGCAGCGGCGAAGGGAATGACAGCGGCAACCGCTGCGTTGCCGGGCTCCAGAGCCAGCGATGCTGTCAGGATGATGGCAGCGGCCAGAACCATCGCAATCGTGCGGAGCGCTACGCCCGCCACCCAAAGCCCGACCGGCGCCAGAAGGAGCGCCGCAAACGGGACCGCGAATCGTAGGGCAATCACGACGTGGGGGCGCCCAGCCGTTCGAGATAACGCCGCACCGCATCGATGCCGCGATAGAAATTCGGCAGGAAGAGCTTCTCGTTCGGTGCGTGGAGGTTGTCGTCGGGCAGCCCGAAACCCATCATGACGCTAGGAGTACGGAGATGTTTTTGAAATACGCCCACAATCGGAATCGAGCCGCCACTGCGTACATACACGGTAGGATTACCGAAGACCTCTGTCATCGCCTCCGCCGCGGCGCGGATGTAGGGGCTGCTGGTGTCCACTACCGACGCCGGCGCGCCATGAATGAGCCGGAACTCGGCCGAGGCGCCGCGCGGGCAAGCCGCCTGGATAGCAGCCCGGATCTGGTCGACTGCCTCCTCGGGCTGCTGGTCGGGAACAAGACGGGCGCTAAGCTTCGCCACGGCCAGGGCGGGAATGACGGTCTTAGCGCCCTCTCCCGTGAATCCGCCGCGAATGCCATGCACCTCCAGCGTTGGCCGCGCCCAGATCCGCTCGAACAGCGGCGTTTCTGGTTCCCCAGTCAACTCGGATACGCCAGCCTCCTCGGCCCGGTATTTTTCCTCATCGAAGGGGAGGGTTTGCCAAGCCGCGAGTTCCTCAGCCGTGGGCCGCCGCACGCGGTCTGAGAAGCCGGGGATGCGGATGCGGCCGTCGCGGTCCTTGAGGGCTGTGATGATTTCGGCAACCGCCATGAGAGCGTTAGGAACGGCACCGCCATAGACGCCGGAGTGCAGATCCTGGCGGGCCGTGCGGACGACTAACTCACCATAGAGGATGCCGCGCAGCCCTGTACAGATGGTGGGTAGTTCGGGGGCGAACATCTCGGTGTCGCAGATGACGGCGGCATCGGCGGAGAGCGCTTCGGGATGGGTGGCGACAAAGTGTTCGATGTGTTCGCCGCCGGACTCCTCCTCGCCTTCGATTAGGAAACGGACGTTCACAGGAAGGCGTCCGTCGCGGGCCATCAACTGCGCGACGGCTTCGATCAGGATGAGCGTGAGGCCCTTGTCATCAGCCGCACCGCGGGCGTAGATGTTGTCGCCGCGCACTTCCGGTTCAAAGGGAGGCGAGAGCCACTCGGCCAGGGGATCGGGCGGCTGGACATCGTAGTGGCCGTAGAACAGCAGCGTCGGTTTGCCGGGCACCTGCAGCCAGTCGCCGTAGACCAGCGGGTTGCCCTGGCCTTCGATGAGGCCGACGTTCTCCAGACCGGCGCCACGCAGCAGGCCGGCGGTGAACTCGGCACAGCGGCGGATGTCGGGCTGATGCTCCGGCAGCGTGCTGATGCTGGGGATCCGGAGGAAATCCTTGAGGGTCTCGAGTAGCGCGGCGTTGTCCATTAGAAGCTCCAGCGGAGGCTCAACTGGCCTGTACGCGGGCTGCCGGCAGCGGGGAAGATGTGGGCCGAGGTGATGGCGCCACCCTGAGCCGCGGTGACCGTCATGTTCGGCTGGCCGTAGTTCACGTGGTTGAGAACGTTCTGGAAGCTGGCGGCTACCTGGATGTTCCCCAGCCGTTCGAAACGGATATTCTTGGCCAGACCAAAGTTGGCCAGTACGTAGCCGGGGCCGACCACGATATTGCGCCCGGCGTTGCCGAAACGGCCGGCGGGCGGGATGGCGAAGGCCGTGCGGTCATACCAGGTGGCGAGTGTTTTCGGATAATTGACGGTGCCGGTGACGTCAGGACGCCCGCCGAAGTTGAAGGTGTTCGACGGGTCAGGCCCGGCGAACTGCGGATTGAGGAAGTTGCCGGTCTGGAGGTTCAGCAGAAAGTTGATCTGCCAGCCGCCCAGCAGCTTGTTGTTACGAGCGAAGGGCAGCTCGTAGAGAGCCTGGTTCATCCACTGGTGGCGCGGAACGGCGTAGACATCGGCACGGTCCCGGCGACGGTTGTAGGCGTCTTCGATGGCGGTGTTGAGGTCGGCATTGCCGGTGTCGTCCACTTCGGAGATCTGCTTGGCCCACGTCCAGGCGGAAGTGATCTGCAGACCCTGGGCGAAGCGTTTGTTGGCCTGCACCTGCAGGCCGCTGTAGGAACTGTAGGCGCCGTTGTCGGCGTAGATCAGGTTGTTGAAGGCTGGGAAAGGACGGCGGGCCGGGCCGGTGCCGGCAGGCGGCTGGTTGATATTGCGCTGGTAAGGCAGATTGACGCCGCGGGAGGCGATGTAGCTGGCGCGAACACCGAAGTCGCGGAGCACCTCGCGTTCCACCGACAGGTTGTACTGCATAACGTAGTTGTTCAGCAGATTGGGGGTAACGCCGTTCAGGTTCAGGGTACCGGGGGTGGAGGACGACTGGAAGGGGGCCGCGAACGTGAACACCGGGACGCTGTTGTTGACGGCGTTGGTGGACGTGGCGGATAGCGAATAGGGGCCTGCGGCGAGCGATCCGGTGATAGCCGCCGAGTAGGGGGCGTAGTAGATACCCCAGCCGCCGCGAATCACCGTACGCGAGTTCTGGCCGGGCTGGTAGCTGAAGCCAAAGCGTGGCGCGAAGTTGTTCTTATCGGCGTTGCGCAGCGTCCGGCCAAGGCCGAGCGAGTCGCCGAGAACCACCGGAACGGTGCGCGGGAAGGCAGGGCTGAACGAGCGCTGGGAAGCCGCCGACGGCACGATCACCGCGCCCGTAGCCGGATTGAAGGAGTAGAAGTTGTCGTCGCGCATCGTGATGGGGCCGTTGAATTCGTAGCGCAACCCGTAGGAAAGAGTCAGCCGGGTGCTGACTTTAAAGTCGTCCTGGGCATACCAGGAGATGTTGTTCCAGCGGCCGTACTGGGCGGGGTAGGGGTCGACACGGGTAACGGTGTTGGGCAGGCCAAGCAGCAGGTCGGCGTAGGAATTGCCGGAGAAGCGGCCATTGAAGTTGAACTGGCCGAAGACGGCGCGCTCGACGGGCATGTAGCGATTGTTGTACCAGCGGACGAACTCGAAGCCGAACTTCGCGGTGTGACGGCCGCGGGTCCAGGTGAGGTTGTCGGAGAACTGGAAGTGGCCGTCGTTGACGGGGTTCAGCAGCACCTGGGTGACATCGCTGTAGCCGGCGACGAGCAGATTTGGAATACCCGCAACGCCTGCGCGAGAGGACAGGCCGGTGATCCCGATTTGTTCCATGAGCGGCTGACCGGTGACGTCGGCGGTGGACTTGGAACTGAGCACGACGTTGCCGGCACGGAATTCGTTGAAGAGGGTGGGGCGGAGAGCCGCGACGTGGCCGACGGTAGCGAAGTGAACGTTCCGCCAATTGGTGGACGTGCCGGCGGTGGAGGGCGGCAAGGGGCTGCGGGCTCCGGGGATGTCGTATTCGTGCACCTTACGCTGGTAGCGCACGAACAGGCTCTGGCCGCGGGCGAAGTTCTGGTCGACGCGGGCTTCCATGATACGGTGCTGTTCGGGGCCGTTGAAGGTAGCGCGGTAGTTGCCAGCGGTGAGCGTGGGAGGGCCGAAGTTTGGCAGGGGGTAGAAGAGGTCCTGGGCGCGGCGCGCCTGGGAGCTCAACAGGGACGCCGGAATGCGGTTGCCTTCGAAGGGCTGATTGTTGGCCAGGGGGTTGCGGATGGCGGTGGTGCCGAAGTCGCCGGCGCGCTGGGCGAGGGTGGGGACGTTGGAGTTGAAGAGATAGGCGCGGGAGCCGCGGGTCTCATCGTAGGTGAGATAGAAGAACGTGGAGTTCTTGCGCACCGGCCCGCCGAGGCTGGCGCCGAAATTGTGGATGTTTTGGAAGGGCTTGGCGGCCTGGAAGGCGTTGCGGGCGTCGAAGGCGCTGTTGCGCGCGTACCAGAACACGCCACCGTGGTAGTTGTTGGTGCCTGCCTTGGTGACAGTGGTGATATTGCCGATACCGCCAAACTCGGCGCGATTGGAGTTCATGTTCGCCGTGAACTCTTCCACCGATTCGAATGACGGTTGGGAGACGGGGTCGGGCCCGCCGAAGTTGCCGAAGT
>JAEUQF010000356.1 GCA_016789745.1 Bryobacterales bacterium | reverse complement strand
CTAAAGACCCGAGGCGTGCTGCTCCCAATCAATCCAGACGGAACGATCAGCGCCTCACGCCACCGGTGCAGGTAGACCGGTAGTTTGCGACGGAGAGCCTCCGCAACTGGCCTCCAGAGGCTCTATTTCGATGAAGTCGTTAGGATGCCGGATGCGCTGCAGCTTCAGGCGTTTAGACGTCGAACCCAATCGCACTGATCTACTCCGCCGGCTTGACCGCAACCAGTGCGACGGCGCTGAGTTGAGAAGAGTAGCGGCGGAACATGGCTCTCATCGAGAGAACGCGCCTTCGCGCCGCAGGCTTGCGCAAGAGATTGAACACCATCCGCGCCGCTCCCATGATCCCCTCGTCGGCGATTACCCTCCTCGGCTCCAGAAGATGCATCGGTGCCCGTTGTTCCCATGTGACGCGGAATCCCGCCTTTTCGAGGGACTTCCGCCATTCCGAAGTCGTCAAAGGCCGCACGCCAACGTGAATGTTCAACGACATCTCACGTTCGATCGCCTTGCGTACGCGATCCTCTACGTCATTTGGGGTCAATGCCAACTCGTGGATCCCGTATCTTCCGCCTGGCCGGAGAATGCGGAACGCTTCCGTGAGGATGCGGCGCTTCTGTTCGGGAGTCTGCATGGACAGCATAGCCTCGCCATAGACAACACCCGCGCAACCGTCCTCCAGGCACGTTGCCTCAGCCGACGCATTCAGGAACCGAGTATTCGCTGCCGCAAACCGGTTAGCCAGTTGTCCAGCCACTTTGGACTCGCGTTCGATTCCGATGTAGCTGCGGGGATTACGGTTCAAAACCATCTGGGCTGTGACGCCGAGGCCGGGAGCGAACTCGACGACGTCGTCTTCAGCATTCGGACTCAACCCCTCAATCAACTGCTCGGTTAGTTCTAGCCCGCCAGGCCGCAGGACCCGTTTCCCCAGTGCGGCGAGAACCCAGTGCCCTGGTTGGCGAGAAACATCTACCTTCTCGGCACGGCAGCCCGTATCGACATGCATCACTTGTTCCATTCGCTTCATGTGTGTAGTATGCACATGCGTTTTTCATTCGTAAGTGACCACAGTCACGAGGCGGAGCATAGCGGCGAGGCCAAGATCCGTCAGCTCAACGCGTTCCAGACAGCCTGGACGCCTTCTCCCCCGAATCCGCACGTGGAGCGATGTCCGCCAGCGTATTCGCTCCAAGAAATTCGATGTATGTAGCCCGTAATTTCTTCCAGGCGTGGTGGGCAGAGCAGGCTTCGGCATCACTGCATTCCCCTTTGCCCAGCAAACAGGTTGGACGGTGGCGGAGCCCTTCGAAGACCTCGACCACTTCCATCAAACGAATCTCGCCAGCCGGCCGGTCGAGTTTGTATCCGCCGCCGCTACCCCTCACCGTGGAAACGAGTCCGGCGTTGCGCAACTGCCACAGTAGCTTGGAGAGATAGTTGGCCGGAATATCGCATTCCTTGGCGAGATCGCGGCCCAGGACGGCCCCGCCGCCAGGTTCGGAGGCAAGGCGGACCAGGGCGCGAAGTGCATATTGGGAGGTGGTCGAGAGCATGGTTCGGTCGTTCAAGCGACCGACTCCCTCACAACCGGCAACTCCAGACGCGAACGGAGATCCATGAGGAAACCACTCGGCGCGTAGTCCGGCGGTATTACCTCGTAGACGGGAAGACGTGACAATCGCTCGACATCTACATTTTGCCACCTTGGGGGGCGGCGGAGGTCGGATCGCACACGCAGATAAGCGTCAGCCCGGGCGAACGACCGTCGCGCGGAGTCCTTGAAGTCATCAACATCGTAGTTGAGCGCCATCGTGTACAGGTCCGGGTGGATGCGCTCCACGATGCGGTTTGACTCGATGATTAAGGCACGGTTATCGGCTTCAAGAATTCGCACGAACGCGGCAGCGCGGTCCATCTCCGCGTCAGTTGCACGCAGCCAGTACGCCTCGGTTGCCCCAGCGGCAAGATAGCGACCCGTGTCGCAGGTCTCGCTGGCCACCATCTCCTCGAACGAATCAAATCCCGAGGAGAGGCCACGCCGGTTGGACGAGATCTTGATCGCCGTCCAGCGGACTTCGGGTGTGCCGCGAATAATGGCGCAGACCACTGAAGTTTTGCCGATCTTGCGACTGTGCGAGCCAATGGCGAGAATCATGCGGATACCTCCTTAGGCGTGATGATCGGGACTGTGTAGGCCGGCGGCTGATAGCTACATCGCGGATCCGAGCGGAAGCAATCGCCTCCCACCGCATAGGCTCGCGCTCGTGAGCCGCCGCAGATATTGCGGTATTCGCAAACCCCGCACTTACCCGAGAACTCCTCGGGTCGACGCAAGCCGAGAAAGAGCGGATGCTTCTGATAGACTTCTGCCAGCAGGTCACGGCGCACATTGCCCGCCGAAAGCGGCAGAAAGCCGCTAGGGAAAATCTCGCCGGTATGAGAGATGAAGACCAGACCCTTGCCGTCGTTGATGCCGCCGTGACGAGCAATGAGGTCGATGCCGGGGCGGGTGCCGCCGGAACCGTCGAACTTCCGCCGTTGCGCCACAAAGCGGCGGTAGTGCTGCGCTTCGGTCGTCTTTATATCGAACCGAGCAGCCTTGGAGAGTTCGTACAGGTAACCGAAGACCTGCTCGTATTCCTCCGCCGTTAGGTCGTCTTTGTGCGAGGCGCGTCCGGTCGCAACCAGGAAAAAGACGCTCCAAAGCTTCGCCTCACTCTCGGCGACAAGGGCCGCGATCTGGTCCAAATCATGGAGATTGTGGACGGTTACGGTGGTATTGATCTGTGTCTCCAACCCTGCCTTAAGGGCCCACCGCAGCGAGGCCAGAGAGCGGTCGAAAGAACCTTGGACGCCGCGAAAACGATCATGCTCATCGGCCGACGAGCTGTCGAGGCTGATTGCCATTCGGGCAACACCTACCGAGGCCATGCGACGAACGGCCCATTCGGTGAGCAGCGGAGTGGCTGAGGGAGTAATCGTCGTGCGCAGCCCGAGTTCCACACTGTGTGCGAGCAGTTCAAAGATGTCGGGCCGCTTTAGCGGATCGCCGCCCGTGAAGATCATCAATGGATCACCAAGAGCGCGGATCTGGTCGAGGAGATCCAGTCCTTCCTGCGGACCAAGTTCCGCTGGGTCGCGGCGCGGGATCGCACAGGCCCGGCAGTGGCGACAAGCCAGATCGCAGGCCTGCGTGGTTTCCCAGATGACCAGAAATGGGGAGTTGTCGAATCTCACGAATACATGATAACCTCATGAAGAACTCAACAACAAGAGTTCCTCGCGGTCCAAGGAGGGCCCAAGCATGTCCAATACAGTCTCGGAAATCATTGCCAACATGGTGCGCGACCAGCCCCTACGGGCGAATGTCTTCGAACGGCATCAAATCGACTACTGCTGCAACGGAAAGCGTTCGCTAGAGGAAGTTTGCGTCGAGCGTGGGCTGGATCCCAAGCATCTTCGAGCCGAACTCGAAGCTGTCGCGCCGGCTGACGCGAGGCAATCCTTTGCAACAACAGCTTTGACCGAGTTAGCGGACCATATTGTCACGCGGCATCACGCTTACCTGCGGACGAATCTCCCCTCGATCGCACACAAGGCGCAGCGTGTGTTAGCCGTACATGGGGACAAGTACGCCTTCCTCGCGGAACTCGATCGAGTCTTTCAAGGGCTTTCGAGTGAGCTCACCCAGCACATGATGAAGGAAGAGATGGTGCTGTTCCCGCTTATCGGCCGTTTGGAAAAGGCCGAGCAGGAAGGGCAAGCGCCGCCTTCCGCTCCTGGTGGGTCTATTCGGAACCCCATTCGCATGATGGAGCACGAGCACGACGACGCCGGACGCGACCTCAAGTCAATGCGCCAGCTGACGTCGAATTTCGAGCCGCCGGCCGAAGCCTGCAACACGTTCCGGGCACTTTACGCGCAACTCGAGGACCTCGAGCGCGACCTGCACACCCACATCCATCTGGAGAACAACATCTTGTTTCCGCGGGCCGCGGAACTTGAACAGCGGCTGGCTGGTCGTTAACTGCGTCACGAAGATAAATGAGGCTGCTGGTTCCTTGCAGCGACACTCGGGCACCGGGTGTCCCCGGAGTTGCACTCTTTATGAGCATGACCAAACGCATCGGAGTCCTTTCTCTCGTCTTTCTTTGGTTTCCGGCCGCGACTCGTGCACAGAGCGCGGCGGACGACTACAAGAAAAGCTGCGCGATGTGCCACACCATCGGTGGAGGGCCGCTGGCTGGACCAGACTTGGCCGGCATGAGCGACCGGCGAGAACGCTCGTGGCTGATCCGCTTTATCGTTGATCCGCAAGCAGTGGTCGGCAGCGGTGACACCACGGCCAAGGCGATGGTGGACGAGTATAAAGGCATGATCATGCCGGCATTGCCGGGAATGACGCACGAGCGAGCCGCGGCACTGGTGGACTACGTGCGTGAGCGGTCGAGCGGCAAGAGCGACCAACCGGCATCCTCCCCTAAGCGAGAGATGAACCCCGTGACGGCTGAGGATGTCGAACGCGGCCGCGAGTTATTTGTTGGCGTGCAGCCGCTCGAAGCACACGGAGCAGCCTGTCTGGCTTGTCACGACACTAAGGGTCTGGAGTCAATGGGCGGCGGTAGGCTTGGCCCTAATCTGACCAGTGTTTACGAGCGACTTGGAGGCCGTCAGGGGCTGGAATCGTGGCTGTCGGCGCCACCGACACCCCTGATGAGTTCGCTCTACCGCACTCGCCCGCTGAGCGCGCGGGAGATCACAGCTTTCATAGCATTCTTTGAAGCCCGCCCACCCCGAGAGGCGGTTTCGACTGGGATGCGACACGGCGCTTTCTCCATGCTGGGGCTGCTGGGAACTGGGCTGCTGTTGGGCGTTTTCCATCTGCTGTGGCGCGGACGGCGTCGCGGCGTTCGAGCAAAGTTAGTGCAGGCGTACCGTTTGCGAGGCGTGCAATGAACAATTTACCGGCGCTTACCTGGATTCAGGATCAGTTCAATCCCAAGCTGCGCGAGTGGGAGGAATTTTACCGTAATCGCTGGCAGCACGATAAGGTCGTGCGCTCGACGCACGGTGTGAATTGCACTGGCGGGTGCACCTGGAACATCTACGTTAAAAACGGCATCGTGACATGGGAGATGCAAGGGCTCGATTATCCCAAGCTGGAGTCCGGCATCCCTCCTTATGAGCCGCGCGGCTGCCAGCGCGGTATTTCGTTCTCCTGGTACCTCTACAGCCCACTGCGTGTGAAGTATCCCTACGTGCGCGGCGCGCTCCTCGATCTTTGGGCTCAGGCGCGCGCCAAACACGACGATCCCGTGGACGCCTGGAAGTCTCTCGTGGAGAATCCGGATGCCCGCAAGCGCTGGCAGCGGGCACGGGGCAAGGGCGGCTTCCGGCGGGTGGACTGGGACAGTGTCGTCGAACTTATCGCCGCCGCCAACATTTACACGATCCAGAAACACGGTCCAGACCGGATAGCAGGCTTCTCGCCAATCCCGGCGATGTCGATGATCTCCTACGCCTCCGGCGCGCGCATGTTGCAACTGATGGGCGGGGTGTCGATGTCGTTCTACGACTGGTACTGCGACCTACCACCAGCCTCGCCCGAGACCTGGGGCGAGCAGACCGACGTTCCCGAATCTGCCGACTGGTACAACGCCAAGATGCTGGCGATCTGCGGCTCAAACGTGGCCATGACGCGCACGCCGGACGCCCACTTCGCTGCCGAAGCCCGTCATAACGGCTCCAAACAGTGGGTCTTCTCGCCGGATTTCTCGCAGCAGTCTAAGTTTGCTGACGAGTGGGTGGCCATCAATGCGGGTCAGGACGGCGCCTGGTGGATGGCAGTGAACCACGTCTTACTAACCGAGTTTCACCACAACAGGAAGACACCGTATTTTCTCGACTACGCGAAGCGCTTCACGGATTCGCCCTATCTCGTGACGCTCGAACAGCGTGCCGACGGTTGTTACAGGCCCGGACCGATGTTGCGGGCGAACCGCTTGGCCCGCTACCGCGAGGTTGAGAACGGTGATTGGAAATTCCTGATGTGGGACGAACCGGCGGACAGCCCGAGGATGCCGCTGGGTAGCACTGGCTTTCGCTGGCAGTCCGAAAAAGGCAAGTGGAATCTGAAGCTCGAGGATGGATTGGACGGAACCTCGATCACGCCCAGGCTGACCTTTTTGTCCGAAGAATCTCGGATAGAGCGCATCCTGCTCGACGACTTCTCGACCGGTGCGACGATCGCCCGCGGCGTACCAGTTCGGACCGTTGCGACCGTGGATGGCGGCGAGGCTGTCGTGACGACGGTCTACGACCTTCTGATGGCACAATACGGCGTTTCGCGCGGCCTGGTTGGCGATTACCCGGCCGGCTACGACGATGACCTGCCTTACACACCGGCCTGGTCGGAAAAATACACCGGCATCGGCCGCGACGTCCTCATCCGCTTCGCCCGCGAGTGGGGTCAAACGGCCGAATGCACGGGCGGCAAGTGCATGGTGATCATCGGCGCCGGAGTCAACCATTGGTACCACAACAATCTGATGTACCGGGCCCCGATCCATGCCTTGATGTTCTCTGGTTGCGTCGGAGTCAATGGCGGCGGATTAGCGCACTATGTGGGGCAAGAGAAGCTGGCGCCGATGGAGTCGTGGTCGGCTATCGCGCTTGCCAAGGACTGGCACGCGCCTTCCAGGTTACAAAACTCCCCGAGCTGGCATTACGTCCATAGCGACCAGTGGCGGTACGAGCGGGAGTTTAGCGAATACCACGCCGCTCCCAAGCGAGAGGAGAAGGGCGGGGCCAAGTCCATGGCTGACGGTCACACGATGGACATGCAGGTCCGCGCCGTCAAGAACGGCTGGCTCCCGTTCTATCCCCAGTTCAACCGCAACCCGATGGAAGTGATGAAAGAGGCCCGGGCCGCCGGAGCACGAACCGAGCAGGAAGTCGGCGCCTACATCGTGGAGCAATTGCGGCAAGGCAAGCTGAAGTTCGCTGTCGAAGACCCCGACGCGGAAGAGAACTGGCCCAGAGTCTGGTTCATCTGGCGCGGCAACGCCATCCTGGCGTCAGCGAAGGGACACGAGTACTTCCTCAACCACTACCTCGGTACACACCACAACGACATTGCCGAGGAGAACGCGAAAGGCACGATTGAAGACGTGGTCTGGCACGACAAAGCTCCACAGGGGAAGATGGACCTTATCGTCGACCTGAACTTCAGGATGGACAGCTCGGCTCTGTACTCCGACATCGTACTGCCGGCGGCGACCTGGTACGAAAAGGACGACCTCAACTCGACCGACCTGCACAGCTTCATCCATCCGTTGCAGGCAGCCGTGCCGCCTTGCTGGGAGTCCAAGAGCGACTGGGCCATATTCCAAACGATCGCCAAGAAGTTCTCCGAACTCGCGGCGAAGCACCTGCCCGAGCCGGTGGAAGACCTGGTGGCAACGCCGCTGGCGCACGACACGCCAGCCGAGATGGCGCAGCCAACGCCGGCAAATTGGGCGCACGGGGAAGGTGAGCCGATCCCTGGCAAGACCATGCCGGCGTTTAAGGTGGTCCAGCGCGACTACAAGAATCTGTACAACCGCTTCAATTCGCTGGGCCGCAATGTCCGCAACAGCGGGTTGGGCGCCCACGGAACGCACTACGACTGCGCCGATTTCTATGACGAGGCGATGGATACCGGCCCAACCGAGAGATGGGGCGGCGAGGTCTACCCGTCACTGGGGGTGGACAAAGACGCCTGCAATCTGATCCTGAAGCTGGCAACCGTCACGAATGGGGAATTGGCGTGGCGATCCTACAAAGACATGGAGGCCAAAACGGGTCTGCCGCTCGCACAGCTCGCCGAGGAGAATCGCAGCCACCGGGTCACCTTCGCCGATATCGTCGCCAAGCCAACTCGGCTGATCAACAGTCCCATGTGGTCCGGCCTAACGCAGAACGGCCGTCCCTATTCGCCCTTTACGTACAACGTGGAGCACGGCGTCCCCTGGCGAACGCTGACAGGCCGGCAGCATTTCTACCTCGACCACCGCGGGTACCTCGATTTCGGGGAGCATTTGCCGACCTACAAGCCCAAGCCGCCCTTCAAGGAATACGGCGACCTCCGCGGCAGTGAGGCCGGCCCTAAGACGATCATGCTCAATCACCTTACGCCGCATGGTAAGTGGCATATCCATTCGACCTACGGCGACAACGAGCGGATGACAACGCTGTCCAGGGGGACCGAGCCGCTCTGGCTCAATCACCTCGACGCGGCCGAGATCGGCGTGCTCGACAACGACTGGGTGGAGGCGTACAACGACCACGGCGTCGTCGTTACCCGGGCCGCCGTCAGCGCGCGAATCCCTCGCGGGATCTGTCTGCACTACCACGCGCCAGAGCGGACACATTCGATCCCCAAGTCGCCCCTAAGGGGCAACCGCCGAGCTGGCGGACACAACAGCCTGACACGCATCCGTCTGAAGCCGAACCTGATGATCGGCGGCTACGGCCAATTTACCTATCACTTCAACTATTGGGGACCAACCGGAACCAACCGGGATACCAGTATCTACGTGCGCAAGCTTGAGAAAGTGGACTGGTAGCGGCGTACGGCGAAGGAGACAGAAACATGAACGTTCGCTCACAGGTTGCGATGGTCTTCCACCTGGACAAATGCATCGGCTGCCATACCTGCTCGGTTGCCTGCAAGAATATCTGGACTGACCGCAAGGGCGCTGAGTACATGTGGTGGAATAACGTGGAGACCAAGCCGGGAACAGGCTATCCCACGCGCTGGGAGGACCAAGAGGACTATCAAGGCGGCTGGGAGGTGGTCGGCGGGAAGCTGCGGCTCAAGTCCACCAGCAAGAGTAAGATCGTCTTCAACATCTTCCACAATCCCCACATGCCGTCTATGGACGATTACTACCAGCCATGGACTTACGATTATGAAACCCTGTTTAACGCGCCGGAAGGCGAAGATCAACCGGTCGCGCGGCCAATCTCCAAGGTGACCGGCGAACTGGTACAGATCGAATCGGGCCCAAACTGGGATGATGACCTTGGCGGTTCTCAGGTCTACGCCGATAATGATCCGAACCTGGAAGGTCTGAGCGAGGAGCAGCGGGCGCAACTGTCGTCAGTGGAGCGGCTAGTGATGTTCTACCTGCCGCGTATTTGCAACCACTGCCTGAATCCATCGTGCGTGGCATCATGCCCGTCCGGCGCGATGTACAAGCGCGGCGAGGACGGCATCGTATTAGTGGACCAGAACCGATGCCGCGCCTGGCGTTCCTGCGTTTCGGCTTGTCCTTACAAGAAGGTGTACTACAACTGGTTCGCGGGCAAAGCCGAGAAGTGCATCCTGTGCTATCCGCGCTTGGAGACCGGACAGGCGCCTGCCTGCTTCCATTCCTGCGTCGGCCGGATCCGTTATTTGGGCGTTTTGTTGTACGACGCTGACCGCATTGAAGAGGTGGCTCTCAAGCCGGACAGCGAGCTAGCCGAAGCGCACCGCTCGCTGATCCTGGACCCGCACGACCCACTCGTCGCGGCTGCCGCCAGAGCCAATGGCATCGACGAGGCAGTGATCGAGTCAGCACGTAAGTCACCGGTCTACAAGTTCGTCAAGGAATGGGGTTTGGCGCTACCGCCTCACGTGGAGTACCGCACGTTCCCGATGCTGTTCTACGTGCCGCCGCTTTCGCCGGTCATGTCCACCCGCGCCGGGTCCGAAGCGATCAGCCACGGCTCGCCTTCCCTGTTCCACGACATCGACGAATCGCGCATTCCGGTGCAATACCTGGCGAACCTGTTCGGCGCCGGCGAGGAAGACGGTGTGAGGTATGCGCTCCGCAAACAAAAGGCCGTGCGTTGGTGGCGGCGGGCGCGGACGGTAGGCGATGTCGATGAGGCGACCGCGTTGCGAATGTTGGACGAGGCCGATTGCACCCCCGAACAGGCAGAGGCGATTTACCAACTCACCACCCTTTGCAGTTTTGAGGAGCGCTTCGTGATCCCTCCGATGCACCGCGAAGAGGCGATCGCGATGGTGCAGGATCCGCGCGAGGCTCAGGCTTCGATGGGATTCGGGTTCAGCACGGGAACCGGGAGGTCCATATGACAACTCTGCTGGACCACGTCGGTGAGTTGCTGCGCTACCCGGGCGCAGACTACCTGACGCACCTGGACCACGCTTTCGCAGCGTCCTCACAGGACGAGTTCCGGGCGTCCCTGCAAAAGTTCCGCATGCAAGTTTTGGCGATGTCTCTTCAGGAATCGCAGGAGCTCTATACCCGCACCTTTGATCTAAGCCCGCTGTGCTCGTTGGAAGTCGGCTGGCAGCTCTACGGCGAAGACTACGCGCGCGGCAGTTTCCTCGTCTTTATGCGATCCAAGCTGCGCGACCACGGCCTTTCCGAACGAGGAGAACTACCGGATCACCTGGCTAACTTACTGCCATTGATGGGCCGGATGCCGCCCGATCAAGCCGATAAGCTACGGGAAGCGGCGGCGCTGCCGGCCCTCCGCAAGATGATGCAGCCGTTCAGCGGCAATAACCTGAATCCCTATGGAGACTTGCTGCGTTTGATCCTCAAAATGCTCCAAACGCCGGTCCACACTCCGTCCGAGGCGGTTCACCATGTTTGACGATTTGTTGTTCTCCGTTCTGCCCTACGTGGTGATGTTCACCTTCTTCCTGGTTACGATCCAACGCTACAGGCAGAAGAGTTTCTCGTACTCCAGCCTCTCATCTCAATTTCTCTCCAATGAGCGCCATTTCTGGAGCCTTGTGCCGTTCCACTACGGCATCCTGCTGGTGCTCGCTGGCCACATCGTGGCGTTTCTGTTCCCGCGCGAGTTGCTCGCATTCAACTCCAAGCCCGTGCGGCTGTACATCCTTGAAGTCGCCGCGCTCACGGGTGGGCTGATGACCCTGATCGGCCTCACCGCGGCCGCCTGGCGGCGCTGGACGACTCCACAGATCCGTACCGTAACCAACGTCTCAGACTGGATCGTGTACGCGCTCCTGTTTTTCCAGGTCGGTGGCGGCGTCATGGTTGCAGTGGCGCATCCGTGGGGATCGAGTTGGTTCGCCACCTCGATCTCGCCGTACTTGTGGTCGCTGGTGAGCCTTTCCCCCGATATGGCAACGATTGCGCCGCTGCCCTGGAGCGTCAAGTTGCACATCGTGAATGCCTACCTGTTGATCGGATTCTTCCCTTTCACGCGCTTGGTGCACGTGCTGGTCGTCCCCAACCCTTACCTGTGGCGCAGGCCGCAGATTGTAAGATGGGCGAGACGGCGACGTGCCGCGTGAGGTTGCCGAATGGCACTGAAACGGAATCTTTCAAAAATCGTGTTCGGGTCGAATCGTCCATGGCGGCCGCTCGCGGCAGCCGCCGGTCCGAATAGCGCCGTTGACAGCAAAGCGGCGAGCCACTCTACCGGCGGACAAGCGTCGCTGCGCGACATGCACCCCGCCTATTTTTCGCTGGTGATGGCCACGGGCATAGTCTCTATCGCCGCTCATTTGACTGGCTCTCTAGGAATTTCCGCGACGCTGTTCTACATCAACATCACGGCTTACGTTGTTCTGTGGACGCTGCTGCTTGCCCGGATCCGGCTGCACTGGCAGGCCGTGCGGGCCGACTTCACCAGTCATGCTCGCGGCGTCGGGTTCTTCACGATGGTTGCTGGAACGTGCGTGCTTGGAAGTCAATTTGTGTTGATCGCTCAGCGGCCCGCTCCGGCCAAGGCTCTGTGGGTTCTAGGCGTTGTGCTTTGCGTGCTCCTGATCTACGGCATCTTCACGGTATTGACGGTTCTGCCGGTCAAGCCAACCTTGGACAAGGGGCTCAATGGAGCTTGGCTGATCGCCGTTGTTGCCGCGCAGTCGGTCTCCATACTGGGTGTGCAACTCGCTGGCGGGTTCCAATCTCCCGAGCGGGTCTTATTCTTCTGTTTGTGTCTATGGCTCGCCGCTGGGATGCTCTACGTGTGGACGATCTCCCTCATCTTCTATCGGTACACGTTCTTCGTAATGACACCCGTCGATCTCGCACCACCCTACTGGATCAACATGGGGGCGGTGGCGATTTCGACGCTAGCGGGCTCGCAATTGATCCTGCAAAGTGACTCAAGCCCCGTTCTAGGCGACATGCTCCCTTTCTTAAGAGGCGTCACTTTGGCGTTCTGGGCGACGGCAACCTGGTGGATCCCCATGCTGCTGACCCTGGGCTTCTGGCGTCACGTTTATTGCCGATTCCCCTTTAAGTACGACCCTCTCTACTGGGGTGCGGTTTTTCCCTTGGGTATGTATACCGTCTGCACGCATCGCTTGGCGGCCGCCCTGGAGACGCCATTCCTCGCCGTCATACCCAAATACACCTTCTATGTCGCTTTCGCGGCTTGGGCGCTGGTCTTCATGGGCCTGTTGCGCATGTTGTTGAGGACAGCGCTGGCCTGGGGTGGAACTCCGGGCGGAGCGGCCCCACAGACGCCCACCACACAATCGGAGTCAACGTGATCATAACCCAGTCTTTGCAAGGCGAGCACGGCGCCATCAACGCGCTACTGAACTTCCTCGAACAGCGAGCGCCCGATGCCTCAGCAGAACAACTCGGACTGCTGGCGGACGTGCTGGGCGCCGTCCTGCTAAGCCATGCCACAATCGAGGACGAATTGCTCGTGCCCGAAATTCGCCCCTTCTTACCTCCGGCGCCCGGAGGCCCCGGCGCGCCCACCGATCACCAGATCATCGCAGGCCTGCTGCGTAAGACCGAAGAGACCAGCGACGGCGCTGCCCGCAGACGGTTGTTGCTCGAGACGGTGGCGGAAACGCGCAAGCACTTCACCAAGGAGGAGACGAAGATCTTCCCCCTTACCGAACGCGAGATCCCTCTTGAGACGCAGCGCGCCCTCGCCAAGGAGTGGGCGCTCCGCCGCGCGGTCTGCCTGGAATAGAGCCTCCCCGGTCCGGCGGTGCCATCGAACGGTTGATGCCTTCGCGCCAACGCGATCCGAGGATTCTCTGCTCAGCGTGCGACAATGTCCGAAGAGGGGAACCTGACGGATTAGAACCCACGTGGTTCGCCGACACTGTCGCTTGAACCTTAGCAAACCTACATGAACATCGCGGTTAGAAGAGCAGTGTTATGGGGCGTGGGGACGACCGCCACGCTAGCGGGATTGATTGTCGCCGGTTCACGGAATCTTGCCCACTTCGACGCCGCCTTGGTGGCCTATACTTTTTCAGTCCTGTTTGCGACCTTCGGGCTGACCTATCGCTATTCGATGTGGCTGCAACGCCCGCCCACCGGGCTCTACTGGAGCAGGGGCTGGCAGGCGTTTCTACGACCCAGACGACGCTTCGCCAACTTGCGTTCCTGGTTGGGGCGTATGGGCTCGGACGTGCTGGCAAACCGGTTTATCTTCCGGCGCGGGCCGTCGCGCTGGCTGACGCACATGCTGATCATGTGGGGATGTCTGATTGCGGTGGCAATTACCTTTCCGCTGGTGTTTGGCTGGCTCTACTTTCGCCCTGTTGTAGGCGACCTCTCTCTCTATGAGGCGGTCATCTTCGGGTTTCCCGCCTTCCGTTTTCCTCACGAGTCGGCCACGGCGTTCTTCCTGTTTCATGGGCTGGTGTGGGCCTCCTTCGCCGTGATTGGCGGGGTGATGTTGGCGATTCGGCGCCGCATGCGCGATGACGGCGCAGCCGCGTTGCAACGATTTGGCGAGGACTTCATGCCACTGATCCTGCTCTTTGCGGTCAGCGTCACGGGCCTGATGCTTACCGTCAGCTATACCTGGATGGCGGGTCATGCCTACAGCTTCATCGCCATCCTGCACGCAATCACGGTCATCGGCACGTTTCTGTGGCTGCCGTTTGGCAAATTTTTCCACATCTTCCAGCGGCCGGCGCAACTTGGCGTCGCATTTTACAAAGATGTAGGACGGTTGGAAGAGGCCGCTCACTGCCGCCGGTGCGGACACGCTTTCAGCTCGCGCATGCACGTTGAGGACCTCATCCTCGTCCAGAGGCAACTTGGCTTTAGTTACGAGATCCCCGGTAACACAGCCGAGCATTATCAATGGATTTGTCCACCTTGCCGTCGTGCTTCGTTCGCCATGGCGCAGAGCGTCTTGTGGCGGGGGAGGCGCGGAGGTGCTGCGCTGCCCACTCAGGCCGGTTTGCTGCCGATGCCCACACCCGTCAACAACGGCCTCGGGGAAGGTCCGTTGGGTGAGGAAGACGCGGAGAACTTTCATCCCTAGCGCCTAAACCCAACTGGAAACACCATGAAGAATTCCCCGCCTGCTTCCACACCAACCCCGGCGCTCGAGCTGGAAACCATCCGAAGGTTTGGCCCGCACGTCGTGCACGAACGCGAGAGCGCCGGAGACAGCGGCGCGGACAAGCTCGTGAAAACGCATTGCTGCTTTTGTGGCCAGCAGTGCGGCGTCCAGTTGAAGGTTCGGCACAACACCGTCATCGGCATTGAGCCGTGGTACGAATTCCCATTCAACCGGGGCATGTTGTGTCCCAAGGGAATCAAGCGCTATCTGCAGCAGGCCCATCCGGATCGCCTGTTGCACGCCTGGCAAAAAGACTCCGCGACGCCCGATGGCTTCAGCGCAGTCCCTTATGAAGACGCAGTTCGTCGTCTGGCCGGCGAGATCGAACGTATTCAGCGCGAACATGGGCATGACGCGTTCGGCGTCCTCTCTGGAGCCAGCCTGACGACGGAGAAGACCTACTTGATGGGCAAGTTTGCCCATATGTGCCTGCGCACCAGTAACATCGACTACAATGGCCGCCTTTGCATGGTGAGCGCGGCGGCGGGTAACAAGAAGGCATTTGGAATCGACCGGGCGGCCAACCCCTGGGAGGATATTCTGGGCGCCGAGGTCATCCTGGTCAGCGGCGCCAATGTTGCGGAGTGCGCCCCGATCACCACCAACTACATCTGGCAAGCCCGCGAGCAAGGTGCCAAGGTCATCGTTGTCGATCCACGGATCACGCCGATCGCCCGGACCTGCGACTTGTTTCTGCCGGTCAAGCCCGGGCGCGACACGGCGCTGTTCAACGGTATCCTGCACCTGATGATCGAGAACGACTGGCTCGATCGCGGGTTCATCCAGGCCCATACGGCCGGCTTTGAAGCGCTCGCCGAGAGCGTACGCGAGTGGACTCCCGGGAGGACAGCCGAAGTGACCGGCATCGCCGAGAAGTCCGTGCGCCAGGCCGCCGAGTGGTGGGGCGTCGCCAAATCCAGTTTCCTGTTGCACGCTCGCGGCCTGGAACACCACAGCAATGGCGTGAAGAACGTGATGAGCGCGATCAATATCGTACTGGCTTCCGGACGTATTGGACGGCCCAACTGCGGCTACGCCACTATAACCGGTCAGGCCAACGGCCAAGGGGGGCGTGAGCATGGCCAGAAGTGTGACCAGCTGCCCGGCGGCCGTGATCTCAGCAACCCCGAGCATCGTGCCCACGTTGCCGCCGTTTGGGGGATGAACGCGGCCGACCTTCCAAGCCCCGGGGTGGACGCTTACGAGATCATCCGCAAGATCGACAAAGGCGAGATCAAGGGACTGCTCAGTATTTGTTTCAATCCGGTGGTCTCTCTGCCGGACAATAACTTTGTTCGCCAAGCACTGGAAAAGCTGGAGTTCTTCGCCGTAATCGACTTCTTCATGAGCGAGACGGCCCGTTACGCGGACGTTGTCCTGCCGGGCTCGCTGCAGGAAGAGGACGAGGGCACGGTCACCCAAGTCGAAGGCCGAATCATCCGCATCAAGAAAGCTGTCGAAAGCCCAGGCGACGCGCGATCGGACTGGAAGATAATTCAGGATATCGCGCAGGCGCTCGGTCGCGGCCAAGGGTTCACATTCGACAGCCCGCAGTCGATCTTTGAGGAGCTTCGAGCCGCATCGAAGGGCGGTGTCGCCGATTACTCCGGGGTTACGTATGAACGCGTCGAGGACAATTTTGGCGTCTTCTGGCCCTGTCCCGACGAGATCCCGGAGGGAGCCCCGGCGCTCGGCCCGCGGGGGACCGTTCGACTCTTCGAGCCGGGTTCCTGGAACCCGGTGGCCAAGGGCGCCGGGCCGTTCTATTTCCCTGATGGCAAAGCCCGGTTCAATCTCACGCCGTATGTCGGCCCTGCCGAAGACGTCGACGCCGAGTATCCGATCATCCTCACCACCGGACGCGTCGTGAGTCAGTTTCTGTCCGGAAATCAGACACGCCGCATCGGTCCTTTGGTGGATCATTATCCAGAGCCGCGCATCGAGTTGCATCCCCGGCTTGCCGAGCGGTTGGGGATCGCCGACGGCGACTGGACGACCGTCGAAAGCCGGCGTGGAAACTGCACCTTGCGCGCGTCGGTGGTACGAACGATCCGGCCCGACACGGTCTTTATCCCCTATCATTGGGCCGGACGGAAAAGCGCGAACCAACTCACGATCTCCGCGCAAGATCCGATCTCGAAAATTCCCGAATACAAGGTCTGCGCTGTCCGCCTGCGGAGGGCCGACTCTCCGCCGGAGTACGCCGAACTGCTCCAGCCGCAGCAGTAGGTGATGTCACTATGGCCGTTCCTGCTCAACTCGAGTTCTTCCTCGACCCCAGCCGCTGCATCGGCTGTCAAGCGTGCTTGCAGGCTTGCACCGAGTGCGATACGCACAAAGGGCAATCCATGATTCAGTTGGACTACCTGGATCGTGCGTATTCCACGCAGACCGCGCCCGTAGTCTGCCTGCACTGTGAGACGCCGACCTGCGCGGAAGTCTGCCCGGCGGACGCTATCAAGCGAACCGAGGACGGAGTGGTGCAAACAGCGCGGAAGCCGCGTTGCATCGCCTGCAACAACTGCGTACTGGCCTGTCCGTTCGGCGTCCCGAAGATGAACACGCGAATGAACCTGATGATGAAGTGCGATATGTGCTATGACCGTACCTCATCCGGCCTTAAACCATGGTGCGCTTCCGTGTGTCCCAGCCAGGCGCTCGCGTTCGGCACGCGGGAGGAAATGATGCGGCTGCGCCCGAATGCCAGGCCCGTCAATGCCTTCCAGTTCGGCCTACAGATCATCCGAACCAAGGTGAACGTGATGGCTCCGCGTGACTGGCCGGACGAAGTGGTGGACGTCACGGCGGCCATGTATGAACCGACGATCGGGCATGACATGCTCGATGATATTTTCGTGAACATTGGGGACGAGGTCTAAGCATGATTCAGAAGGGAACCAGCCGCGCAGCGGACGCCGAGAGCCAGACGGTGCCACCCGACGGCCGCCCCATCAACGATCAACCCAGGTGGCGGCGGGATTTTCCAATCGATTGGGCGCAGGACGAGTACATCTCGCACCGGGACCTCGTCAAGTTCATGGTGCTGACCAGTGCGGCATTCGTCGCTGGACAGCTATTCATTGTCCTTAAGAGCCTGTTTGGAGGGCAGGAGGCGGCCGCCCCAGCTCTGCCAGTGGCTCGCGTGAGCGAACTTGCCGTCGGGGCGGCGAAGACCTTTCACTATCCGGCAGGCAGCCCACCACGTCTCCTGATTCGGACTGGGGAGGCAGAGTTTGTGGCCTACGACCAGCAATGCACTCACCTGCTCTGCCCCGTCGTGCCCGCCTATGAGCAGGGCAAGCTCCACTGCCCATGCCATAACGGCTGGTTCGACCTCCACACGGGGCAGCCGCTGGCCGGCCCGCCACGGCGGCCGCTGCCGCGCATATCGCTTGAGGTTCGCGACGGAACCGTCTACGCGACTGGCGTGGAGGGGGGAAACGCATGAATACCGAGCGACGCGGGTTGACACGCGATCGCCGCCTGACAATCGTTAACGGCATCCTCGTGCTCGTCATTGTGATCGTCATCCTGCAACTCTGGCTTCTGACAGCGACGATGAACGTCTACCTGGGGGGCGAGCCTGGCATCGTCATCCCAGCCGCGCTGGCCAGCCTGGTCTGCTTCGGGCTCAATGCCGGGCTGCTGCGGCATCTCTATCGCCTGGACTAAGAGCCCGCAGGAGTCCAGTCAGAGACGCGACGCAGCATCGGCGAACTGTCTGTGCCGCTCCACGGTCTCGGGTGTTACGTTCATGGATCTGATACTGGCAAACCTCTCGGCGATGAAATCCGCCGCCGGTTCGTCAAGCACTCGCTGCGCAATCGAGAACAGCACATTGTCCTCTTTCCAGATGTGCTGGCGAAGCATGTCGATGTACCGCAAGGCGTAATCGCGGACAGCGGTCTGCGCATGGGGGTCGCCCCGGCTCGCTTCCTCCAACTGGCTCCGGATCCCCGCTAAGAGCTGGCGGCCAATTGCGTGATCATGGAGCATTACCCCAATCGGTCCGCACTCCACCGCTACCCCTCTGTCAACCATGGCCGGAAACAGGTGTTCCTCTTCCTTCAGATGATGAAAGCCGTCGGCGTACTCGACAAAAAACTTCAAGGCCTTAGTGATGAATTCGGTGGGAAACGAATCGCTCACCAGCAACTGTTTCTCCAACGCATTCATCACCGCTTCAATGCGTCGGTGGTCCGTCATCAGATCCATGACGGGGTGTTCAAGAGCCATGGCCTTTTTCTCCTCGCTATGCTTTGCGAACTGGCAAAGGCTGGTGAGCTAGTTCGTCGCCGTGCTTGCCGGCGGCGCTGGCGGAGGCTTTCTTCCGGATCGCGGGTTCGTGAACCGGTCGAAGTCATCAGTTTCTTCCACCGCCGTCCGTACGAAGTCCCGTTCGACAAGCACGGCAGGCATCGCCGCGGAGTTCGAGATGGCGACTTCGGTGCTGTGGCACCACGCCAACCCTTGCTGTCGCGGCAACCGGACGCAGATCTCGTTTCCATGCATCTCGGCGCTCGGTGACGCTACCTTGTTGTCGAGAACAAGTGAATAGAACCACCTGCCCTGAGGAAAGGACACCACTTCTCGAACCTCTCCGGACGCAGCCAGCGTCTCGATGTCGGTACGGCGGAGCCGCAGCCGCAGCGTACTTCCTTGCAGGCGCAGTTTCATGAACACCTCTCCATCACTTCTCTCATCGCTATGGCTCCAATCGGACGAGCGTGTCGTTGGAGCCAGGGGTCCCGCAGGACATCTGTTCCGAGTCGCAATCCTCTAACTCCGTAGTAGTGGCCGCCAGCGGATACCCCGATCGCGGACAGGGGCCCACATAGCCCACCACCTGCCTGATCGCCTTCTCCAGATAATCCGGCCCAAACTCCGCCATCCTCTGTGCCACAGGCTCGGCCTGCGTGGCTACGTGTTCCCGCAGGAACTCCGTGAGCGCGGCTTCCGTCAGCGCTGCCTTCTCCCGGTCGCCTTCCATCTCCGCGTAGGCCTGCTTCAGCTTCAGGAACGCCACAAAGCCCAACTGCACGGCCAGGTGATCGCTCGCCTCCGCCACTCCCGGTTCATAGCCGAAGGCCTCATAGTAGGCTGACAACTCCGCCATCAGATAGCCGAACTGCACACCGCCTCGGTACGTGACTTCGCGGACCGGCACCGTCCCCGCCGGTCCAAACAGCGCGATATGCAATCCTTCGGTAGCGTGTTCCAGCGCCGCATCCGCCACGCCGCGCAACTCCGCCGCCGGCAGGTTCGGCAGCAGCGATTCCACATTCACCCGCCATTGCTCCGTCGGATACTCAAACAACAGCCCGTACAATCGCCACTCCGCGGCCTCTTCCAGCAACCGGACCGCCGCCGGTTCTAACTGTACCCCAGCGCTCATGACCCACTCCTCCGGCTCAGCGTGATCCATCCCGTTCGCATCTTGCGCGCTCCGGATTCCCGCTGCGATCCCTGCCACACCGCGAAAGCAATGTGCGTCCGCTGGTTCGGCGACAGGCCCTCCGGCAGCTTCCTGCTGATCACCACCGACCAATGATCCTTCTGATGCGCGCCCTTGCCCTTGGCACCCAGTGAAGGTCCCGGTGAAAGCGTGCCCGGCCCATTCGCCACCAGGTCCTCCACCGGAGCCGCCCGCGGGCCCCCGCGAATATTTCCCAACGCCCGCGCCGGCGAGTAACGCAGCGCCATCTCCTTCTGTGCATCTGAGCCCGGTGCCAACGGCTTCGCCTCCTGTGGATAGTGGTCGATGGAAGCATTCGGGTAAAGGTCGCGGATCGTGTCCCCGCGCCCATCCACCGCGGCCTGCCAGTCGGCCCGCCAATACGTCACCTGAACGGGTTTCCCGTCCTGACCCATCTGCGGCTCGGGCAGGTCTTTCTCCATTCGCGCCGGAATCTGAATCGCGCACGCGTCGATCATCATTGCCGGTCCGGGCTTATCGCTCTTGGAATCATCCATCCACTCCAGCCGGAAGGCGACCTCACTGCCATTGGTCAACGCGCGCACCCGCACTTCTCCGGTGGTGGGTGTCAGCACGCGCGGCTCCACCTGATCCTGCGGAAGCAGCTTCGCCTGGTGTTCCGGCGCCTCGTCCCACGCCGCGTCGGTGGGGTTCGACGGCAACGCCGCCCGTTCCACCGCGACTACCTCCGTCACCTGCTTCGGGCTCTTGCCGCAGCCCGCGCTCATCAAAAGAATCGCTACCGAAATGCCGGCATATCGCATGGTTGGGGCTCCTTCCTTTACGGGCAGTTAATCCGAACAAGCTGGTTCTTCGTGTCGATAGCGGGCCGTATGTACACCGGTTCCCTCATCGGCACCCGGACCACCTCGGCCCCTTTGTCATCGCTCCCGCTAATCACATCGCCGGTCCGCCGGAACCGCGACACCATCATTTCCGTCGAGCCGAACAGGCACAACAGGCTCGCCAGATCCGGATCATTCCCCGCGTTCCGGTACGCCTTCATGGCGTCCCCCGCGCCAGGCCCGAACAACTGCTGGTTAAACGAGACCGGGGCGTGGATTGGAGGAATGTAGTACACGTTCGGCTCCAGCCCAAACTGCGGGAACAGCGGCAGCGCGATCTTCTTGACGTGCACCAAATAGTCGAGCGGGTTGTCCTCGCGCACCTGATCGGGTCTCGACAAATACCCGGCCAGCCGGATCTTGCCGATGCAGTTCACAAAGCACTGCGGCTGAATCCCCTGCTCGATCTTCGGGAAACAGGCGATACACTTCTCCGATGTCCCGGTCATCGGGTTGAAGAACACCTTCTTATACGGGCACCCCCGCACACACTCCTGATACCCCCGGCATCGCCCCTGGTCCACCAGCACAATACCGTCCTCCGGCCGCTTATAAATCGACCCGCGCGGGCACGATGCCAAACACGCCGGATACGTGCAGTGATTGCAGATCCGCGCCAGGTAGAAAAACCAGTTCATATGCGGCAGGTTCAGAAACGCGCCCCCGTCCACCTGGTTCGCGCAGTCGTCTTCGCCCACGTTCGGATAGGCGTAGTCCTGCTCCTCCGGCCGCCAGCCCAACACCCGCTCGCCCGCCGGAGCCGACTCGAAGATCGTCTGCCCCTCGTACTTGTTCCCCGCCCACGACTGGCCGTTCAACATGTCCAGCAGCTTCAGATCGTACGCCAGCGGATACGACCCGTAGGGCTTCGTCTCCACGTTGTTCCAAAGCATGTACTCCTGGCCCTTGCCGGAGGTCCACGTAGTCTTGCAGGCCAGCGTGCAGGTCTGGCACGCGATGCACTTGTTCGTATCGAAAACCGCGGCAAACTGCCGCTGCGGGCGCGACTCCGGATACCAGTACGACATCTCGCGGCCGAGTTGCCAGTTATAAACGCGTGCCATTTAAGCTTTCTCCCCCTTCTTTTGGATGAACCCACCGGCGAGATACCGCTTCATCGCATCGGATTCATACTTCGGGCGCAGACCAAGGGCTGCCGGCCGCCATAGGCCTTTCCCCTCCAGCCCGCCCGGCTCCGCTTTCGATATCTTCACGAACGCCTCCCGCGGCGCCCCCGTCGGGCAATGGATGTCCGGCTCAAACCCCTTCCGCATCCCTTGCCCAAACATCGCCTTGTGCACCAGTGAATCGGTCATCCAGGTCGGCTTCAGCCATCCCCTTGTCGCCGATTGATGCGAGCCGGACCGGAACATCGCCTGGTAGCCGGTGCGCGGGTTCTTCGCCAACCCATCCGCCCGTGCCTTTTGCCCTTCCACCGACCCGGGCGTTGCCGTGTACATGTTGAACCACATCCGCGTCACTCCGCGCGGCGTGCCCGGGTAATACCGTGCCCGGCACAGCAGCCGCGCGAACTCCATGTTCCGCTTGTCCTTCTGCCAGCCGCGGAACGGCCGGTCCTCCGGATCCGGATCAATCCACACGTAGTCGCCGTCTTCCACCCCAAGTTCCTTGGCGTCCGATGGATTGATGTCCACGTAGCCTTCGGTCACGAACGGGCTTCGCTTATCGTGCCGGTACAGATCCCCGAAGGGCCCGAACAGCACCGCGATCATGTCCGTATCAATCGGCGTCGTATGCGACCCATGCCGGTACTTCGGTGTGTGGAAGATGAACTTGAATCCATCCTTCATCAGCGGATGCTTCGTCTGTTTCGTCTCGGCCCATGTCAACACCACGTTGCGCCCGCAGCGCGTCTCGCACGACAGATCGTCGCGCTTCACCCCGTACTTTTCCGGCCCATCCGGCCGTAGCGCTTCATGCTTGGCCGACACAATCACGTTCGGCTCGTAGAATGTCGAATCCACCGGCTCGCGATGCACCGGCAGGTTCTCGCCCGCCGCGATGAACTCATCCTCTTCCCGGTAGAACTCCAGCCGTCCGCTCTTGGTGTACCAGGGCATGGAGTCCGTCACCTGGTCGTAGCCCACTGACTTTGGCGATGTGCGGCTATTCAGCACCGCTGGTATTCCCTGCTTAGCTTTCGCCTCCAGGTCGCTGAAGCGGAATCCCTTGGTATTGGTGCTGTTGTCCAATATCCGCTGCAGGTGTACGTCCGTGCGGCCTTCGCGCACAAACTTCCAATACGCAATGAATCGCTGGTCACCAGTTAACTCCGCCAGCTTCGCGCTCACCAGTGCCTGCACTTCGATGTCACCAATCGTGTTGAACGACCGCTTCATCGGCGTGCGGGGAAACGGCACCAGAAACGGATTCGTCACCGAGGCCGTCATGTCCGGATGCTTCAACTCAAACCACGCATCCACCCCGAACACAATATCGGCCCACTCGCACGACGAACTCCACCACCATTCGTTCACCGCCACCATCTCGATCCGCGGCAGCACGTTCACCACCGTGTTGAAGTGCCATTTCACATTGCCCAGAATCGAGTTCGCGTTGGCGAACCACATCGTCTTGGTCGGCGTTGGAATGTGCGTCTTGCCGGTCAGCAGCTTGTTGCCCACCCGCAGTGGATGGTCTTCGTGGTTGTAGTAATGCGCCGACTCGGCTGCCCAATACTGCTTCGGCCGCGCGTTCTTCTCCGGATCCAGTTCAATGTCGAACGGATCCTCGTTGATCCACTGTGGCGAGCCGTTGAACAGCGCCGTGCGGTAGTTCCCCGCAAAGGAGCCGATGTTCCCGCTGATCTTGCCGATGTTGCCCGTCAGCGCCGCCAGCAGCAGCGTGTCGCGGTCCTTGTTATCACTATTGAAGAACTGGTTCGGCCCCATGCCGATCGCAATCAGCGTCGTGCCCGGCTCTTTGGCAATGTGCCGCGCCAGGGACTCCACCGCCGCCGCCGGTGCCCACGTGATTTCTTCCGTTGTCTTCGGATCGAAGTGTGAGGCGTACTCTTTCACCAGGTCAAACGCCGGCCTGCATCGCACGGTCTTTCCATTCGCCAGCTTCACTTCCACCGAGCCTTCCAATAGCGGGTTCCGGACGTTCGAGTTCTTCCCCACCATGTCCCGCGTGAGCGGCTTCGCTGCCTTCGACTCGCTGTCCCACCAGACGTAGTCGCCCCACTCCATTCGCATCTCTTCGCTTACGATCGTCTTGCTGTGCTTGATCGGGGGCGGCTCCTTCTCGCCCTTCCCCAGCACCATCGTATTCTTCAACTCCGCCACGCTCCCCCCGAACACCTCCTGCGCCCGCAGGTACTTCAAGGTGTCCATGCGTACCAGCACTGGCAGGTCGGTCCACTGGTTCACGTACTCCTTGTCCCACAGCTTTTCGCGCAGGATCACGTTCGACAAACCCAGCGCCAGCGCTGGCGTCGTTCCCGGCCGTACCACAATCACCTCATCGCCCTTGGTCGCAGTGGCCGAATACTCACACGCAATCACCACCACGCGGGTGCCTTTCAGCCGCGCCTCCGTCAGCCAGTGCGCGTCCGGCATCTTCGTCGTGATCCAGTTCATGCCCCACACGATAAGGGTCTTGCAGTGATCCACGGAGTGCAGGTCGAACTCCACCGTCTGTTGCCCCGTCACCATCGGATGCCCCGGCGGCAGATCCGTATGCCACGAATAGTTGTCGAATCCCTTCGCGCCCCGCGCCTTGTCCGCCCCCACGCCGCGTACCTTCGCGTCCAGCAGCGCCATGGAATTGGCCAGCCGGTACATGCCGAACACGCGCGTAATGCCCAGCAGCGGCATGCCCCCTCGAAACTTCATCGTGCGCACGCCCGCGCCCTCGGTGGCCTCAATCGTCACCGGATCATAGTGCTGCTCTTCCAGTCGCCGCTTTCCCTCCGCCCCGCTATAGGTCTCCGCGACGTTCTTCAATACCGCCGCCGCGATCTTCGTCCCTTCGTCATGTGTGATGCGCAGCCATTCGTCCCGTCCGCGGTTGTAGTATTTCCGCGGTGGCAGCCCGTTGCTCTCCCTTGGGAAGCCCGCATCATGCCACTCCTTGAAGCCCTTCCGGATCATGCAGCCCATCACCCGCCGATCGCCGTAGAAGCGCCGCGTCAACGCCAATCCCTTCTGGCACACGCGCGGATCCCAGCGATGCGTCACTTTGTTCCCCGACAGGTCCGTCGCTTCGCCGTACTTCATGGACGGCCCGATGCGCACCACCACCCCGTTCCTGACATAGGCATTCAGAATGCAGTTGTGCGTGTCGTTCGGCGCGCACGTGAACGTGTACACCGAATCGTACTTCCACAAGTCGCGGTACACGCGTTCCCATCCCCGGTCCGGATACGTGGCAAGCGGGTTCTTCACCGCCTCCAGGCCCCAGGCGTCCGTGGCCGACGCCACCAGCCCGCCAAAGCCCGCGGCGCTGATCAACCCTAGAAAATCCCGGCGCTCCATGCGCTGTTTCATCACTTGCCTCCTTCGAGTGAACGCAGATACGCAACCACAGATTCAATGTCAGACTTCGTTAACGCCGGCCGTACCGGCGAAGGCTCCAGGAACGCCGCCATCGCCGTGCCGCGCCGTCCCCGGCTCACCGTCTCCACCAGGTAGGTGTCGGTGGCCGCGCCCAGTAGCACCTTGTTGTGCAGCGCCGGACCTTCCCCGCCTTTTCCCTCCGCCCCGTGGCACCCGGTACAGGTGGATTCAAACAGACGCTTGCCGTGGTTGCGGTCGCCCGCCACCCAGCGCGCCGGCTTCGAATCCGCCTCCGCCGTCACTCCGCCCAACCCCCGCACATGCGCCACCACCGCCTTCACTTCCTCGGGCCGCAGCGCATCGCTCTTCAACCAGCCGGGCATACGCCGCCCCGGCCGTCCATGCTCCACCGTCTGTGCCAGCAGCGCCTCGGGCGCAATCGCCAGAAAATCGGGATTCGTAATCGACGGGAACGATACCAGACCCGCCAACCGTCTACCGCGCCCGTCCTGGCCGTGGCAACCCGCGCAGAACGCGCCATATAGCGTCCCCCCGTCGGTGGCGAACTCCCTCTCGCTAAACTTCACCGCGCGGATGCGATCCTTCGGCAGATACTGGTCGCGCAGTTCCTTCCGCCGCAGCGACAGCGTGTAATACGTGAGCTGCTGGATCTCGTTGTCCGACAACGCCGCCGGCGGCATTTGCGACCCTACCACCACCGACGCCGGAGCCCGGAAATGCTCCGCCATCCAGTTCTTCATGTTTCCTTTGCCGGGCACATGCTCAAAGCTCACTTGCCCGGGATCCTTGAAGCCCGCCCGCGACAGATCAGGCCCATCGTCACCACCCACGCCGCTCACCTTGTGGCATCCCAGGCAGCCTCCGCTATGGAACACCGCCTTCGCCGCCACCAACTGCGGCGCGGCCACTCGCGTTGCCAGATACATCGCCAGCAGCGCTTGGTCTTCCTCACTCACCGCGCGGAATGCCGTCTTCCAGGCACCCGCCTGCGCTTCCGCCGACTTCCGCACATGCTTCTCATGCCAACCCGCATCGTAGGCGGTCAACCCCGTCCGCGAAAGGTCCGGCCCTTCCATGCCGCCCTGATCGGGCCGCACCGTACCGCCTTTCCCATCCACCCGATGGCAGGCGTAGCAGTCCAGCCGCTCAAACGCCAGAGTCGCGGATTGCAAACCCTCCTGGCCCGGCACCCCCAAGGCGCTGTGACACGTGCCGCAACCGGCGTACGACATCTCCTTCGCCAGCATCGGCTCCGGCCAGAAGTGCACATCGCCGTGGGCGTCGGCCTTTTCAGTTGCCTGGCCCTGCCCCGCATGGCACACCGTGCAGCCATACTCGGCCGGATCATGCACCACGGCCTTATGCGGCACCAGGATCTCTCCTCCTTGCACGGCCTGCTCTCCAGGACCCATCGCTACGTGACACGACACGCAACGGTCCGCTACCCCCAACTGTTGGTTCACCACCTGTCGCAGTTGCACCGGGATCGCGCCCTCTTCGTTGCTTCCCCGCGCCTGAATCCGCCGCCACTCCTTCAGGAAATTCTCCTCGACAGCCGCCCCCAACAACAGTGCCAGCGACGCGAGGCTACACCCGAGTAGCAGATACTTGTTCTTCTTCATGGCTTTAATGTTTCGGCCACTCTGCCGGAGACCAGTAAAAAACCCAATTCGGCCCGCGGAAGTAGGTGCCAATGATCGTCAGCACCAGAAAACCGCAGAGAAAACACGTGAACAGCGCCAATGCCCCCGCCCGCACCGATCCATACCGGCGGATGCACCACAGCGAATACAGCGCATAGATCGCCGTCAGAATCGTTGCCGGGTTGATCGCCGTCACAATCAATTGCGGGATTGCCGGGAACCACTCCCGCAGCCAGCCAAACCGGATCGCGAACGCTTCAATCACCGTCGGCGCGCACAGCCCCACCACCATCGATAACCGCACCAGAGGCCATCCGCCGGGACCTCCAAACCATTGACCCGTCCCCTCCGTCTCACGATCCAGATAAGGAATCAGCCCCAGCCCCACCAGCACGATCATCGGTATTCCAATGCCGCCCATGAACGCGCTGAACGACACCAACTCCTGCAGCCCCAGGAAGTACCACGGCGCCTTCGCCGGGTTCTCCGGGACGCTCGGATTCGCCAGTTCCTTCAATGGCGCATCGGACACCAGGGAAAGTGCAAGGCACACCAGCAGCGTCAACATCAGCACGCCCAACTCGGCGTAGAACAGGTGCGGCATCGAGGGCACCGTGTTCTCCGGCCCGCGCCCGGTCTGCGGCGTCCGCCCTCGCACGATCGCCGCCAACTGATACGTCTTTGCCGGCGCCTCCGTAAACACCGGGTACGTCTCGCCGCCCTGCCGCGCCAGTTGCGCATCGGCGTCCACCGGCCGCACCATGCCGCCATCCTTCCGGATACGCCAGAAGTGCACGGCCATCAGCGCCGCCAGTCCCAACGGCAAAATCATGACGTGCAGCAGGTAGAAGCGGATCAGCGCCTCGGCTCCCACCTGGTCTGAACCCAGCAACAACAGCCGCTGAAACCCGCCCGGGTCGAAGTACTCCGTGATGCCCAGGGCGTCGGTGATCTCCCGTGGCGACTGCGCAATATTCGCGCCAATCGTGATCGCCCAATACGCCAGTTGGTCCCACGGCAGCAGATATCCGGTGAACGACAGTCCTAACGTCACCACCAGCAGCCCAATTCCCATCAGCCAGTTGTACTCGCGGGGCCGCCGGTACGCCGCCGTATAAAACGCCCGCGCCATATGCAGGATCACCGCGATCACCATGATGTTGGCCGACCAGCGGTGCAGATTGCGGATCAGCCTTCCCGTCGGCACCACGAAATGAATATCTTTGATGGATTGGTACGCGGCTTCCGGATAAGGCTTGTAGTAGAACATCAGCATCACACCCGTCACCAGCGCGATCAGGAACGCCGACACGCTCATGATGCCCAGCCCCATCGTGGTGGTCCAGCGCAGGCTCCAGCGGTGTGTCCGTACCGCATGCAAGTGCAGAAAGACGTTGCCAAACACGAACGTTGATCGCGTACGGTCCGTCGTCGGCGCACCCGTACGGAACGCCGATTCGCGAAACCGCTGCGGCAGGCTCTTCAGATTGCCGGCGAATTCATCGAGTGCCTTCGACTTCGGTTCAACCGTGTTCATCACGCCACCTTTGTCCCGTTCGGTACCGTCGTTCCTTCGTCGATCGTCAACTGGCCGGCATTGTTCGTTACC
>JAEUQF010000165.1 GCA_016789745.1 Bryobacterales bacterium | reverse complement strand
GTCACGGCACCCCGCAGGCTCTTGCGGGGCAGCAATTGTCCAGTCTCCGCAACGGCGCGGAACTTGCGCCCGAGCGTTTCGTTGGCGGCCAGTGCATCGCGCAGATCCTGCCGCCAGCCGTCGGGGCGAAATGCGGTACGGAGCGCTTCGTCGCTGGGGGCCTTCCGCGCATCCACGGACAACAGCAAGCCGTGATCATCGAAGTTCGCCACGACACTGCCCGGCACGCCGAGCCGCTTGCCGGCCACCCACGCCAGCGCCCGGTTCACAGAACGTCCGGCCACCACGTGGAAGAGAATCAACTGCGAGCGCCTGCGAGTGATTCGCTCCACGCACACCGGCTCATCCGCGGGGATGGGGAAGGCCTTAGCCTGGCGCGCCACGTAGGCAGTCAGCCGCTCGGCCACCTCTTCGGACGCCTTCCACTCACGCCGCAGCAGTGCGCGGCAAGCCTGCTCGCCGCCGGTTAGCCATGCTTGCCGGAGCCCGCGCCGCAAGGCGCGCTCCTCGGCCGCCAACTGCGCCGTGAGCGGCATCTTGCCGCCCATCCAGCGCGGCGTCTTCACGTTCTCTCCCTGCGCGGCTTCCACGACGGCGGTGTTCTGATAAGTCTGCGCCACCCGCACCGTGCGCCCGCCGATGAGGAACGCCTCGCCCGGCTGCAGCGAGTTCAGGAAGTCCTCCTCCACCTCGCCCAAGCGCCCATTCTTCTTCGTGACAATCCTCACCTGCACGCTGTCGCTGATGGCACCGATGTTGGAGTAATACTGCGTGGCCACGCGACGCCCGGCGACTTGGAATCTCCCGTCCACCGTGATGATCTTGCCGTAGCGTTGGGTGTCGGCCAACACCTTGCCACCGCCCGCCAGGTAGTCGAGAACCGCATCGAAGTCGGTGCGCGCCAGGTCTCGATACGGGCCCGCGCCGCGCACCACGCTATAGGCATCGTCTGGTGACCAGGGCCGTTCGATGGCCATGCCCAGCAGCACCTGCGCCAGCACATCCAATGGCGCGCGAGGCGGCCGTACGGCATCCAAGCGTCCCGCGGCAGCCGCATGGCGCAGAGCGACGCACTCCAGCAGATCGGGCAGACTGAGCGCCACCAGTTGCCCCGCCGCCACACCGCCCGTGCGATGGCCGCTGCGACCCAGACGCTGCAAGGCGCGCGACACCCCGCGCGGCGCGCCGATCAGCAGCACCTGGTCGACGGCTTCGAAGTCGACACCTAACTCCAGGCTGGTCGAACACACCACGGCTTTGTAGGTCCCGCGAGCCAGGCCATCTTCGATCCGCAGCCGTGACCGCATGTCGATGGAGGCATGGTGCACCTCGATCTGCTCGTCATGTTCGGGCAGTAGTATCTTCAAGGCGAGGCCCAGCCTCTCCGCCGCTGACCGCGTCGCAGTAAACACCAGCGAGCAGCGCGAGGCCGCGACGAGATCGGCCGCTGGTTGGGCCACGCGATACGGGTTATACCCACACGGCGCCATGCGCTGCTCCGGCGCCGGCACGGCAATTTCGAGCCGGTGCGCGCGGCGCAGATCCACGGAGGCTATGCGGCACTCGCGATCGCCACACAGGAACGCGGCAATGCGCTCCGGCGGCGATGCGGTGGCAGAGAGCCCGATTCGCTGCAATCGCCCGCCGCTACGGGCTTCCAAGCGCTCCAGAGACAACGCCAGCAGCGATCCGCGCTTGCTCTCGGCCAGCGCGTGGATCTCATCCACAATCACGACGAAAGGCCGCAGGGCATCTCGATAGGCCACCTGCGACAGCAGCGAACTCAGACTCTCCGGCGTGGTCAACAGCAGGTGCGGGCGCTGCCGGGACTGGCGCCCGCGCTCGGCCATGGCCGTATCGCCGGTGCGCACCTCCATCCGGATGCCCGGCGGCAGAGCAGCCAGAGGCTCCATCAGGTTGCGTTCGATATCGCGCGTCAAAGATCGCAGCGGCGAGACATACACGGCCAGCACGGCATTCGGCAGAGGGCGCTCCATGGCCCCCAAGCGGGACAGCACGGACAGGAAGGCCGCGAGCGTCTTGCCGCTACCGGTCGGGGCGAGAATAAGCGTATTCCGGCCAGCCAGGGTGTGCGGCAACGCCTGTTTCTGGATTTCGCTGAAGCCCGCGGGAAAGCGCTGCTGGAACCAAGCGTCGAGTTCACTGCAAAGAAGCTTCATACAGCTCCTTCACGCGTGCGATGTCATCGGCCTGCTCCGGCGCCTTATCGCGCCGCCACCGCACAATGCGAGGAAACCGCAGTGCGAAGCCGCTCTTGTGCCGCGGGCTTTTCTGGATGCCATCGAAGGCCACCTCCAGCACCACCGAAGGCTGTACCAGCGATACGCGCCCGAAGCGCTCCGTGGTGAGCCCGCGAAACACGCGCGTCAGTTCACGCACCTCGTCATCCGTCAGCCCGCTGTACGCCTTGCCCACGTTGGCATAGCGTTCCCCATCCCGCACGGCGAACGTATAGTCCGAAAGCCACACCGCACGCCGGCCGGTGCCTTGCTCAGCCGCAGTCACCACCACATCCAACGTCGCCAGAGCGCGCTTCACCTTCACCCAGGCACCGCTGCGCCGCCCCGCTTCGTAGACCGAGCCGGCACGCTTCAAGATCAGCCCCTCATTGCCCCGTGTACGGGCGGCCTCGAACTGCGCATCCAGATCCCCCAAGCCTTCCTGGGGCGCCAATAGCAATGGCATCCCCAGCCCACCCCACACACGCTGCAGTTCCGCCCGCCGATCCTCTACCGCCCGGTCCAGCCACAACGTCCCATTGGCATACAGCAGGTCGTAGGCAACGAACGCCACCGGCACTTCGTCCAGCAGTTGGGCACTCACCGTCTTGCGCGCCAGCCGCTGCTGCAGAAGCGTGAAGTTGAGTGCACGGTCATCGCGCCAGGCCAACAGTTCGCCATCGACGATTAGGCTATGCGGCACCGCCCGCAGCGCCGCTACGATCTCGGGATAGGACCCGGACACCTCATCCAGCCCTCGGGTGTAGATGGCAATCCGCCCATTGCCGACATGCAACTGGCAGCGAATGCCGTCGTACTTATCCTCCACCACCCACTGCGCGGGGTTTTCGATCGCCCCCTCCTGCTCCAGAGGCTTCGCCAGCATAAAGTCCATCGGATGGAACAGCGACGCGCCCACCTGCTCCAACTCCCCACGCCGGGCCGCCGCGGCGACGCGCGCCAGGTCGCCGGAGCGGTTCGCCGCCTCCCGCACCATCGCGTGCGGCACGTCCACGGCTGCCGCAATCGCCTCCTCCACCTGCCGCGCCTGAAAGCCGATCCGCAGATCGCCGGTGATGACCTTAATGAAGTACAGTAGCGTGCGCGGCTTGTAAGTAAGGAAGATCTTCTCCAGCAGGTCCACCTTGGCGTTGGCTGTGCGTGCGGCGTGCAGGCGCTGGAACCAGAGCGCCGCTTCGGCCAGCGACAGAGCGTCGCCACGCGTGTGGCCTTCCAGCAGCAGCCCGATGGCCTCGCCCGCATCGCCCACTTCGCGGAAGCACAACCGCACGGTCTCTTCATCCCAAGGCAAAACCCGCATCACGGCTTCCCGCAGCTTGGCATGGCCCACGGACAACTGTCGCTCAGTATCGGCAATCGGCGAGGCGATCAGGAACCGCACGGCCAGCAGGAAGTCGGCCTCCTCCAGCCCACGCAGATACTCCGCCGCCACCCGCACCTTTTTCAGCCGACTGTTGGTCTGCGCGATCGCATCACACACGGTTGCCAGCGCGTCCATCGGCTAGTCCTGCGCCTGCCGCGTTGCGTGCGTAATCCCCCGCGCGGCAATACCCTCCGCCCGCAGGATTCGCGCGAAGGCTTCCGTGTAGCCGTGGACGACGTCCACCTCCCGGGCGCCCGTCGCCCGCACCAGCGCCAGCAGTTCATCGAAGCCCGCATGATCGGAATAGGGGATCAGAAACTCCGCCCCGGCGCGCGTTCGGGCGTTCGATAAGGCCGCCCACCCCGATACGTATGCCACCCTTACGTTCCGCCCCGAGGCCTCCAGATAGGCCCGCATTCCCGGCACCACCACCAGCGCCCTACCTTTCCCGGCTTTGGCTTCGTATGGCTCCCAGCCTCCCATTTGCCACCCCTGCTCTTCGTAGACGGGCAGGTATCGCGCAATGGCACCGTGTACTTGCACCGGCACCCCCGCCTGGCGGAGCGCGTATACAACCTCCTGCCCGCGCCCCAGCGGATAGCCTAGAAACGCCGGGGTGGCACCGTCGGCCAGACATTCCCGCGCGAACGCCACCATCCGCTCCCGCGCCTGCTCACAACTCAGGAAGCGATAGACCGGCAGACCGAATGTCGACTCTATAATGAGCTGGTCGCACGGCACTGGCCGCGTTTCAACGCCGCACAGCGGACGCTGCAGCTTGATGTCGCCCGTATACACCAGCCGCTCCCCGCGCCATTCCACCAGCAGTTGGGCCGCGCCGACGATATGCGCCGCAGGCATCGCCGTCAGCTTCGCCTCTCCGTGCAGCACAGAGTCGCCGTAAGCCAGAGCGCAAAGACGAGCATCCTCCGGCACATCCACCCGCATCCTATATAGCGCCAGAGTAGGCGGGGTGCCATAGGTGCAGCGGTGGACGCCACGAGCATGATCTGAATGCGCGTGGGAGATCCAGTTAGCGCCCACCGGCTCGCGCGCATCCAGCCACAAATCGATGTCCGGAAGATGTATTCCCTCGGCTTGGTGATCTACACGCATTCGTCAATCTTTAGACGCACGATGAAGGGATCTTTACGTAACTTTTAGAGCCTGTGTCTCGCCCTCCACATCTATCAACCAGTGCCATGTTGAAATTGCACCGCTCCGTTCTGATCGCCGCAGGCATCTATAACATCCTGTTCGGGGCGTTTGCTGTCCTGTTCCCACTCGCTATTTTCCGCTGGGCCGGCATGGCGGAGCCGAACTACCCGGAATTGTGGCAGTGCATCGGGATGATCGTGGGCGTATACGGCGCGGGCTACTTGGCCGCCTCGCGCGACCCGCTGCGCCACTGGCCGGTGGTGATGGTGGGCTTCATGGGCAAGCTATTCGGCCCTATCGGCATGGCGCAGGCGCTGTACACCGGACGGCTGCCGCTACGCTTCGGCGCGGTATGCATTACCAATGACCTGATCTGGCTGGCACCGTTTGGCCTCATTCTCTGGCACGCCTATCAAAGTCATGTGAACGTGAAGCGGGCCGCCTCGCCCGATGTGTTGAAGTGGGCGATGCGCGCCCGTACCCAGCAGGGCGTACCCCTCGCGGAGATTTCCCAGCTCTGGCCGACGCTGCTGGTGTTCCTGCGCCACGCCGGCTGCCCGTTCTGCCGCGAGACGCTTTCCGATCTCGCCACACAGCGCAAGGAAATCGAGGCGCAGGGGGTCAAGGTGGTGTTGGTCCACATGACCACGGAAGAGGAACTGAAGCCGCTGCTAGATCGCTACGGTCTCTCCGACATTGCCCGCGTCAGCGACAACAAGCAAAGCCTATACCGTGCCTTCGGCCTCGGCCGATTCCATCTGGCCCGCGTGCTGGGTCCGTGGGAGTTCTTGCGTGGGATCCAGGCTATCTTCATCGAACGGCACGGGCTGGGGTGGATTGACCAGGATGTCTTCCAGATGCCCGGGGTGTTCCTGGTGTTCCATGGCGAGGTGCTGCGCAGCTACCGCCACCAGAGTGCCGCCGACCGTCCGGATTACCGTGTGCTGAGCCGCCCGCAGGAAACGCCCGAAGCCGCCTGACGGCTTGCAGCGGAGCCTCGCTCTGGTAAAGTGGGCGGTAACGATGGAACGCGAGGAACGGCGCACTCCCGGCACCCTGTTGCAGATCCGCCTGTTCGGCGTACCCGTGCGTTTTCACTTCAGCTTCCTGCTTCTGCTGATTTTTCTGGCCTTCGTTGGAATGGAAAGCCCATCCGGAGCAGCCGCCGCGGCCTACGTAATCGGTCTGTTCGCCTCCGTACTACTGCATGAGATGGGACATGCCGTGGTCTCCCGCCGCTACAAGATCCGTACCCTGGAGATCGTGCTGTTTCCGATCGGCGGCGTCGCCCGCCTGGAACGCAACCCGCGGCCGAGCGAAGAGCTGTGGATCGCCGTGGCCGGGCCGGCGGTGAATGTGCTGATCGCCGCGATTCTCATTGGGGGTGCCGCGGCTTGGAACCGGTCACTGGACTTCGCCACCGTGTTTGACCGGAAAGGGGGCGACCTGCTCAGCCAGATCGCTGCCGGTAATCTCGCTCTGGCCGTCTTCAACCTGCTGCCGGCTTTCCCAATGGATGGCGGCCGCATTCTGCGCGCCATGCTGGCAATGAAACGTAGCGAGGCGCAGGCGACGGAGATGGCCGCCCGCGCCGGCCGCACGCTGGCGGTACTGATGGGCCTTTACGGCCTGATCAGCGCCAACTTCATGCTGGTGTTCATCGCGTTCTTCGTTTACCTCGGCGCGGTGCAGGAGAACGCCGCGGTGCTTGGCCGGGAACTGACGAAGGGGGTGCCTGTGCGCGCCGCGATGATCACCGAATTCCGCACGCTCAGCCACGGCCAGACCATCCGCGATGCCGCCGACCTGCTACTAGCCACCAGCCAGCAGGATTTTCCCATCGTCCATGGCGACCAGGTGCTAGGGCTGCTGGACCGCGGCACTCTGCTCCGAGCGATGGCCCAGCAAGGGCCGGACGCCTATGTGGCCAGTGTGATGAATCGCGACTTCACCGCGCTTGCGCCCGACATGGACTTGTCTGAAGCCTTGCCTGTCATTCTGCAGGCGGGCAGTTGCGCCCTGGTAATGCAGGAAGGCCGCGTGCTGGGCCTGCTCACCCGCGATAACCTCACCGAATTCCTGATGCTCCGCCAAGTGGGGCTCCGCACACACTCCGGATGAATTGGATCCTAAAACTCAACCTGGCTGCTACTCTCTATATGACGGGCCTCATCTGGTTCGTGCAACTGGTGCACTATCCTTTGTTTGCCAAAGTGGGAACGGAAAACTTCGCGGCGTATGAGTCGCGTCATCGCCAGCTGACCGGGCTGGCCGTGGCGCCCGCGATGCTGTTGGAGTTGGCTACCGCCATCGTGCTTGTGTTGCGGCCGCCGGCGCTGCTCCGCGGCGAGTGGGCGTGGGCTGGACTGGCACTGGTAGCCGTGACCTGGGCGTCGACTTTTCGGCTGCAGGTGCCGCAACACGACGTGCTGCAGCATGGCTTTGAAGCGCGCAGCCATGAACGCCTGGTGGCCTCCAATTGGATCCGGACCGCGGCCTGGACGTTGCGTGCGGGGGGATTGCTATGGCTCATCCGGTGAAGCCTCATCAGGTTGTGATCATCGGTGGAGGATTTGGGGGATTGTACGCCGCCCGCCGGTTCTCCGGCGCACCGGTTAAGGTCACCGTTATCGACCGCCGCAACTTCCACCTGTTCCAACCGCTGCTCTACCAGGTGGCCACCGGCGGTCTGTCGCCCGGTGATATCGCCGCGCCCATCCGCACCACGCTCCGCAGACAGAAGAATGCCGAAGTGCTGCTCGGCACCGTGACCGATCTCAAGCCGGACGCAAAGCTGGTGGTGGTGGACAACACCCGCGAAATCGCCTATGACAGCCTGATCGTTGCCACCGGCGCCACCCATAGCTACTTCGGCCGGCCGGAGTGGGAGAAGTTCGCGCCGGGCCTGAAGACGCTGGAAGATGCCACCGAGATCCGGCGACGGCTGCTGTTCGCGTTCGAAGCCGCCGAACGCGAAGCCTCACCCGAACTGCGCCGGGAATGGCTGACGTTCGTGATTGTGGGTGGCGGTCCGACGGGGGTGGAACTGGCCGGTGCCATCGGCGAAGTGGCCAACCAGACTCTGCGCGATGAGTTCCGGCATATTAATCCGGAGGAATCGCGGATCATTCTGCTGGATGCCTCGCCACGAATTCTTTCCACCTACCCCGAAGAGCTCTCCGCACAAGCCGTCAACCAGCTCATCGGCCTGAACGTTCGTACCCGCACCGGACTGCGCGTCACCAACATCGACGAGCGGGGCGTTACCTATCTCAACAATGGCGACGAGGAGCACATCGCCGCCCGCTCGGTGTTCTGGGCGGCCGGGGTGCAGGCGTCGCCGATGGGCAAGCTGCTGTATGACCGCACCGGGGCGAAGCTGGACCGCGCCGGGCGCGTTGTCGTACAGCCCAACCTGAGCATCGAAGGGTTCCCCGAGATTTTCGTGATTGGCGATCTGGCGGCCGTGGTTTCCGAGGGCAAACCGGTGCCAGGCGTGGCCCCAGCGGCCATGCAGATGGGGCGATTCGCCGCCGATGAAATCCGCCGCAGGGTGCAGGGGCAAGCCGAGCCGGGCACGTTCCGTTACATGGATAAAGGCAGCCTGGCGGTGATTGGGCGTGCTCACGCCGTGGCCGATTTTGGCTCAGTGCGGCTGTCGGGCCTCATTGCGTGGCTGGCTTGGCTGTTCATTCACCTGATGTATCTGGTGGGCTTTCAGAACCGCATCCTGGTGTTCGTGCAGTGGGCTTTCCACTATTTCACGTTCAGCCGGGGGGCAAGGATCATCGTAGGCCCGGGCGCCCTGCCGTAGGATTGGTGGCCAGCAGATAGACGGTCAGCACGACGGCCGCTACGATGACGATGACGCAGAAGGCCAGTGTCGAAAGCGAGGGCCGTTCGCGCAGCCCCTGCACCTGATTCAACCGCCGCTGCAGATGAATGTAGTGGATGGCGCTTAGTACGCCCATCGCGCCGCCCAGAATCACCAGGATCACGCCAACCGTCGGGCCCCACGGGCGCTCGCCGGTCTCAATGCTGAATCTGGAGACCACGAAGCCGATACCGAGCAGCGCCAGGCAGGTGCGCAACTCCGCCATGGTGGTGCGTTCTGCTGCCAAATGCTGCCGCAGGTCGACTTCCGCCATGACCCCTACCGTAGCAATCGCCGCACAAACTCCAGACTGGGTGCCAGCAGTTTCTCGGTATCGGGGCGGAAGGACAGGTCCACACACCACCAGTTGATGCCCGGCAGCGCCCGGAGCTTCCCACGAAGAGCCTCAAAGTTGATGACCCCGTCTCCCAGTGGCACGTGATTGCTGGTCTCTTCGCCATAGAGCGTGCCGTCGGCATCCACGATGTGCACGTGGCCGATCCGTCCGGCCAGGATATCCAGAAACTCGCCCACGCCGCCCTTCAGCGTCTCCGCATCCCCCGTCTGCCGCGCGCCCATGACGGCGCTCATATAGGCATGGCAGAGGTCGAACAGAATATAGAAGTTGGCATGGCCCACGCGCTCATACAGGCTCACCACTTCCGATGGCTTGTTGAACAGGAAGCCCGGCTCGAACTCCCACAGGATCTTCACCTTCGCCGGTTCAGCCTTCGCGGCGGCTTCGCGCCAGACGGCCGCGATCCGCGCCGCCGCTTCGTCCACTTCCGACTCGCCTATTGACCCGGGTGCCGCCACCGTATCGACACGCAGCGCCGGGCAGCCGATTTCGTGACAGAACTCCACGCAGCGCGCCAGCCGGTCCAGATAGCGTTGCCGCTTGTTTTCCGAGAGCAGATTGTTGTAGGTGAGGTCCGGGACATAGCCCGATACGCCCAGCCCGTTATCGGCCAGTAATCGTCGCAATTGGGCGCGCGCTTCCGGGGTGGCGTAGTCTTCCAGGGTGACGTGCGGGGCGAATCCCGAGATCTCGACGCCGTCGTAGCCGGCTTGCGCAATCCGCTCCACGGCTTCCACGAAGCCTACCGGCCGGGCCGCATGCTGCCCGAAGATGAATGCCCAACTGCCGAACGAAACCTTCATATCGAGCGCTAACCAGGATCTTGCTGGAAGTTCCTAGGTGGCGGGGATCCCCGCCTTAAGACTAGCAGAATATGCGTCGAGGATCGGCTGCGGATGGTGCGTCCTAATCCGCGTGCATCCCAGGGCGAAGGCCTGCTCAGCCTGTTCCAATGCCGTAATGCCGCCTACTTCGGTGTCGACGCGGAAGCCACAGTGCTTGCGTACCAGTTCCAGGTTCTTCGGCTCCGTGGTGGTGACAAAGTGCGCATTGACGCGCTTGGCCATGCGGCAGAGGATGATGGTCATCTCTTCGGGCATGAGGCGGCTATCCAACACCACCTTCAACGTCGCGCCGGCTTCGATACAGGCATCGGCCAACTGGATCAACTCCACCTCTTCGTTCTGGAACTGGCGGCTGATCATCTTGCCGGGATTCACATAGGCGTTGATCTGCTTGACGCCGCGGCGCAGCAGGTCGCGGCATTCATACACCTTGACGGCGGTGGAGGCGGTGCCGAACGGATGGCCGACGGTGCTGCCGACGCGTACCACGCCCAGATGCAGATAACGCAAGGCGGAATCGACATCGCACGGACGCACCACCACGGCACCCACGCCCAGCGCCCGCGCGGTCAGGCACTGGTGGTACAGCTGGTCTTCGGTCAGCGCTGCTTGGAGGATTTCGAGGTCGATTTTTTTGGCGTACTCTTCGACCGTTTCTTTCCGCTGCTCGACGCGGCCTTCTTCTTGGCCGGCGCCGGGGCTGCCGGTTTCGCCGTCTGCGGCGGAGGCGTGTACAGGTCGGACATCATCCATAAAGTTCCAAAGTATCGCAGTTGCGTGCGGACGTTCTTGGCTCCGGCAAACCAGTCTTCATGATGGAAGTTGCCGAAATTCCCCTGCCCTTTTTCCTTCTCATCCAGATCGCCGAGGGCGATGTTCAGGCCCATGGCCTTGTTGCCCATCTCGCGCGAATAGAACCGGCCCGGCTCCACTTCGAGGCAAGGGTCAAAGTTGATGGCCCACTCGATTACATATCCCTTGCCTTCGGGCCGCACCTTGGCGCTGCATTCCTGCGCGCCGTCTTCAATCCACTTCTGATAGGTATTCCAAACTTCGGCTTTGCTGCGCGGCTCGCCTTCCAGCAGGCCCCCTGCGCCCACGCCGCCCTTGCGGCTCTTGGTCAGGTTGCAGACCATCTGCCAACTCTGCCCGTTGCCCGACACGCTCTCGTTGCCCTCCCATTTATTGGTGGGGTTGAGGAGGATCTCCATCTCGTCGCCGAACCAGGGATAGCCTTTCGGGGTGAGTTCGTGCGCCTGCGGATTGTTGTCCGGCAGCCAACGCTCCGTATCGAGGCCATAGAGCACGTCATCGGTGACGATAAAGGCGAAATACAGCCGCGTGCCGTCGTGCTTCACGTAGCCGTGCAGGGAGAGGTCGTTGGGGTCGGTGGTGGGGGAAAACTGCGGCACCCAATCCTTGACGCCGAAGAACTGCGTGGCGTCATCCCATTCCCCGGGCTCGATCACGCCGTCCAATACGGGCGACTTGCCGGGGAAGGCGTAGAGGGTGCGAGGAGTGCCGGAGGTGGTGGAAGGTTGCTGCGCCCAGGAAAGGGTCACGGCCGCCAGCCAGAGGATGACCCAACCGCGCATGATTAGCGCTTCTTCTTCGTGGCGGGAGCCGGAGCGAGGTTCTTGCGCATCTCGCGAGCCTTGCGAGCGGCCTCCGTGGTGGGATACTTCTTAGCCAGCTCATCGAAAACCTGCATCGCCTTGGACCGCTGTTCCAGACGCAGCAGCGCGCGGCCCTTCAAATAGAGCGCATCGGGAGCCTTATTGCTGTCACCGTACTTTTCGAGTACCGCATCGAAGGCCGGAATCGCCGCTTCGAAGTCATTCTTGTAATAGAGGCACTCGCCCACGTAATACTGCGCGTTGGGGGCCAGTTCGGCCGCCGGGAACCATCGCAGGAAATCTTGGAACTCGGTGAGCGCGAGGTCGAAGTTGCCGCCATCCTTATCCTTCATGGCGTTCAGATAGACCTGCTCGGCGCTGACACCGGCGGGGGGGCCGCCCTGGGCACCGGGAGCCGGGGGAGTGGCGCCACCATCGGGAGTGGGCGGCGGCGGCGCACTGCGGGCGGCCAGCATGTTCACCGCATCCTGGATCTCTTTGAGCGTGGTCTGCAGCCGCTGCATCCGCGTGTTCAGATCCTTCACATTCTCAGTCAGAGCCTGATAGTCCTGGCTCATGGAGTCGACCTTCTGGCCGAGCGCGGCCACCGGCGCCGCCACCATATTCTGCTGTTCTTTGAGGCTGTCCTTGATCTGCCGGTCCAAAACGGCGACGCCCTTGCTCGCCGAACCGGCCTCGCCCAGCGTGTTCTGCTGCAGTGTGGTCACCACAGCCATTTTTTCGTCGAACTTGCTGTTGAGAGTCCGCAGGTCCTGCTGCATGGTCGCGACATCGCGCTGCAACTCGCGGATCAGATCATTGGTCTTCTGGGCGAACACAGGGGTCGCGGCCAGAACCAGAATCGGCAGCCCAAGACGGGAAAAAGTCATACGCTCCTCATCGGAAATCCGGAGGCCGGCGCTGCCCTGAAACAGCGCCGGCCCCGTCACTCACTCTTACTGATCCACGCCGACGAAGTGTGCGCGGCGGTTCTTCTGCCAGCACCCTTCATTCGACTCGGTGCAGGAAGGCCGTTCCTTGCCGTAGCTGATCGACTTCAGCCGCTCGGCAGGAACACCCAACTGCACCAGGAACTCACGCGTCGTGGTCGAGCGCCGGTCGCCCAAGCCAAGGTTGTATTCGGCCGACCCGCGTTCGTCGCAGTGGCCTTCCACTTCGACAAACCCGGTGGGGATATCCCGGAAGATGTTGCGCAGCGCTTCGGCGTTTCGCTGCAAAATCGCGCGGTCGCTCTCACGCAGATCGCTCTTGTCGTAATTGAAGAAGATGTCCTGCACTTCCTTCGAGATACGTTCCGAGAGCGTAATGGTACGCGGGGCGGCCGGAGGCGGCGGCGGTGCCGGAGCAGCGACGCGCAGCGTTACCTGCTGGCGCGACACTCCGCCCGGACCGAACACGATGAGAGTATACGTTACCGTGTCGTTCGGGTTCACCTGCATGCTGCCCGTGGGCGGCAGGCTGTTCTTGGCCATCGACGCGGCGGGCAGCGTTGCGCCGGAAACAATGTTCCGCGCACCGGTCAACGCATCCTGCAGGCTCATACCTGCCTTTTGCGCTGCTGCGGTAGCGTCGGCTTCCAGTTTCGCCAATTGCGATTTTGCCTGTTCGGCATTTGCTCCGGTGGCGGCACCGGCCGGACCACGAGCGGCTTCCAGCGCCATGGCGGCGCGGATGGCAGCCGATGCGGCCTCGCCGTCGGCATCCGAGCATCCGCCCATCACACGGCCGTCGCTCGCTTCAATGCGCACACCCACCGCATTCGACGTCGACCAACGCAACGTTGCCGACTGGCCGCGCTCGATAGCGCTCGGCTCGACACTGAAACTGGTTACCCCACCCCGCGGTGCGGCGGGCGGATCGGGCAGCCGGAAATCGGCGCGCGGCGGCGGTGGCGGCGCGGGCCCCTTCTTCCTGCAACCCGTGAACGCAAACATCATCGTCATGGCGACGAGGAACACACCAACTTGACGCTTTCTCATTACCTTTGCCTCCCTGTGCCCCACCGTTCGCCTTTCGACGGGCAAGGCATCGCAGATCTCTAAACCTTTCCCCAACACGCCGGGGTATCTACTGCTTACTCCATACGGGCATCTCATTGCGCCCGGCTCCGGTCAACTGCCGTATCTGACTGCCATCCGCCAGCATCGAGTAGATCTGGGATGAGCCGTTCCGATTGGAACTGAACACCAGATGCCGGCCATCGGGCGCCCACGAGGGGTTTTCATTGCGGCCCTGCCCCCGTGTCAACTGCACGAACTTTTGCGTGGCTACATCCATTATGAAGATATTCCAATTCCCCGGCTCATACCCCCGCGTCCACGCAAAGGCGATATGGGTCCCATTCGGGTGCCAGGCCGGATTGCTTGCCTGACCCTCTCCGCTGGTCAACCGGGTGACGTTGGCTCCATCAATATTCATTCTATAGATTTGCTGCACCCCGCCGCGCCCCGACACGAACACGATGTCCACGCCGGTCTTCGGGTTGATCTTCGGCTCCACTTCAATGGCGCGCGTATTGGTGATCCGCTGCAGCCCGCTGCCATCGGCGTTCGCCAGATGGATTTGCGAGAAGCCGCTCACTTTCGAGGCAAAGGCCACCTTACTGCCATCAGGGCTGAAACTCAAGGTCGCGTTCAGCGATCCGGGAGGATTCAGAAACGGCAGTTTGCGGCCCGTGTCGGTGTGCATCATGATCTGCGGGCCGCCGGGCGTGAACCGAGTGAACGCCACCCGCGTGCCATCATTCGATACCGATGGCATGGTGCACAGTTCGCGGTAATTCGAAAAGGCCCGCTGGTTGGAGCCGTCATAGTCCATCTGCCAGATCTGTTTTTCGCCGCCGCGGCTGGAAACGAAGTAGACCTTCGACCCGGCCAGGCCTTCAATGCCCATCAGCTTCAGAATGTCGGCGGCGAACTCGCGGGCCACCTGTTTGGCTCCGGCTTCGGTTAACGGGCCAAAGTAGAGCTTGCCGATCACCTGCGGGTTCTGCGGCTGCAGCACGTTATAGAGGTAGCCGAACAGCACGATCTGCTCGTTCTGCACACCGGTATAGCCGAAAGTCAGATAATTCGTGCTGACGGGCGGGCCCGACCAATCCGACAGGGCGTAGCCGGTTCCCCGAGCCGACTCGCGCACGTCGGTGGGCACCTGCGGGTTGTTCCGGGGCATGAGGCTCTTGCCCACCATCTTGAACGCGCCCGAGTTCTCGATCTCCTGGTACAGCGTCTGATTGAACGCCGTCATGAACGGCGCGGCGGCGCCGGTGCCACGAAAGTCGGGGATGGCAATCGTGGGACGTTCGCCACTCGTGAGAACGCCGGTGAAGTCAGTCTGGGCCACCAGCAGGAGACATCCCGCCAGGATCGCCACTATTGCCGAATGGATGGAAATTCGTTTCATCGTCTCAACTTGAACTGGAACTCGATATTGGCGACGTCGCGCTTAAACTCTTTGGGCAACGGCTGGAAGGGGCTGGCCTCCTGCACCGCGCGGACTGCCGATTGATCTAACGAGTAGTTGCCGCTAGTTTGGGTCACGCGTATGTCGCGCGCCTCCCCGGAACGCAAAATCTGAAAGTTTACGATCACAATCGGCGCGGTCTGCAGCCGTGGATCGACATCCTGCGTTCGCCACTTCTCGCCGATACGCTGCCGTAGCAGATCCGCGTACCACCCCAGATACGTGCCAAAGGGGTTGGTGCTGCCGACACCTAACTGCCCGCCGCCACTGCGAACGCTGAACATCGGATTCGAAGCTGCCGAACCAGTGGTCGAGTAGACTTGGTTCGGACGTTCCGGCACCACTTCATAGCGTTGGCGATACAGATCCTTCAGTTCTTCCCTGGTCAGCTTTTTCTTCTTCTGCTTCTCGTAACGCAGGGCGATCGCATCGGGGTCATCCGGATCCAGGAACTTCTTCTTCGGTTCCGGCTTCGCTCGGGAAGGCACCTGCGAATCCGTATCGTTAGCAACCGGGTTCGGGGTGGCGCTGCGATTCGGCAGCGGGATGGAGTTCACCGTCTCGATGGTGGCCATTCCGAAGCCCGCATTCGGGTCGCCAAAGGTATCGCGCTGGCGAGCCTGCCACATCCCCCACGCGAAACTGAGCGCAAGAATCCCGACATGCATCGTGAGCGAAGCCGCGAATGGCTTACTCAGTCGCTGCGAGGAGTCCAGTTCCGCCCAATAGACCGCCATGGTGGGGTTCTGTTCCCATTATCTCCGTTTACTGGACGCTTCATCGGGTTTTGTCACCAGCTGCACCTTTAATTTCGCGTCCGAAATGCCGCTCACAACCTGCGCCAATGTATCCCATGTGACGTCTTTATCGGCCCGTACGTATACAACTTTCGCGTTGGCCCCAAAGCGCTTGTTGACCTCTGCGCCCACGTCGTCCAGCTTCAGCATCTGGTCCTGGATGTACAGGTTGCCGGTCTTGGTTACCGAAATCACGGGCAGCTCCTCGGCCGACGCCCGGCTCTGCTTGATTTTCGGAACATCGATCTCCAGGCCGAACTCCATCACCTGCGCCGTCAGCATGAAGATGATCAGCAGCACCAGCACGACGTCCACCAGCGGCACGATGTTGATTTCCGACATGGTGCCGATCGACGACCGCCCGCGCCGCCCAAACCCTCCGCCGTTACCGCCTGTGGAAAACGCCATTCCCTACTCCTCGAATGTCCGTTCAGTCAGGTTCATGAACTCCATGGCGAACTCTTCCATGCGCACGCCCATTTCGCGGATCATCTGGCCGAACAGGTTGTACGCGATGGCGGACGGAATGGCCGCCAGCAGGCCCATGGCGGTAGCCACCAGTGCGTCGGCAATGCCGGGGCCAACCGCCCGCAGGCTGGCGGCGCCGGACAACGTCAGCGCATTGAACGCTTCGATGATGCCCCACACCGTGCCGAAGAGCCCGATGAACGGGCAGACCGTCGCCGTGGTCGCCAGGAGGTTCATGCGCTGTTCCAGGCGCGACGTTTCCTGGCTGATACCGATCTGCAGCATCCGCTCAATGGCCGGCTTGTTCCGCAGCCGACCCTGGGTCTTGACCTGGCGGTCCACCTCTTCGTAGCCGAAGCCGAAGACGTTCGCCACCGGGGCGTCCTGGAACTGTTCGGTGGCCACAGCCAGCGTGTTCAGCCCCGGCGCCTTGCGAAAGGCCCGCAGAAAGCTGCCGTTCGATGCCTTGGCCTTACGCAGCATCTGCCACTTGGCGAAGACCACGGTCCAGGAGACCAGGGAGAAAGCCACCAGCGTCAGCAGCACGGCCAGCGGAATCGGCTTCTCCGTGTTGATCAGTTCCAAAATGCGGATCTGGAGAAGCGCGGGAAGGATCAGTGCAAGCAAACGGGCTCCTTTCAATACGGCGTACGGGGGAGGACGCGCTTATTACTATCTTAGCCAACCCGGTGCGGGGACCAAGCCCCAAACAAACAAAAAGTCAAGAAAATGTTTATTAATACGGCTGGCAACCGCTTCCTTGCGGTTGCGGCTCCGTTTCGGCCCGACTGCGGTATCCTGAGCACGAATGCTGGTGGAGTTGCTCGTCGAGAACTACGCGGTCATCGAGAAGCTGCGCGTCCGCTTCCATTCCGGCTTCAACGTGCTTTCCGGTGAGACCGGCAGCGGCAAATCGATCGTGGTGGACGCATTGGGGCTGCTGTTCGGCGGCCGGGCGTCGGCAGAGATGGTGCGCACGGGCGAGGACCGCGCCCGCATTTCCGGCATCTTCGAACTGCCCACGGACGCAGCGGCCCGGGCCACGCTGGAAGAACTGGGGCTGTCGCCGGAGGAAGGCGAGATCGTGCTGGAGCGCGAGATCCTGGCCAGCGGCAAATCGCGCGCCTTCGCGGCCGGCCGCCTGATCACCGCCGGCATCCTGCGCGATTTGGCGCCATTGCTCGGCGACATCCACGGCCAGCATGACCAGCAGCGGCTGTTCGCCGACTCCGAGCAGTTGGCCATGGTGGACGAGTTTGCCGCTACCGACGCCGAGTTGGCGAAGGTCGCCGCGGCCTACCAGGCTTGGCGCAAGGCGCAGTCCGCGCTCGATGACCTGGACCGCACCGAGCAGGAGCGCGTCCGCATGGCCGACCTGTGGTCCTACCAGGCAAAGGAAATCGAGGCCGTGGCGCCGAAGGTGGGCGAGGACGAGGAGTTGGAGCACGAACGGCGCCTGCAGCAGAACGTGACGCGCCTGGAATCGGCGGCATCGGCGGCGTATGAGGCCCTCTACGATTCGGCCACGTCCAGCCTGACGCAGATGCGGACCGCGCACCGGAAAATCGAGGATCTGGCGCGCATCGATGGCTCCGTCAATGGGTGGCTGGAGTCGCTGCGAAGCGCCGAAGCACTCATCGACGATGTGTCGTTCTCCCTGCGCGAGTACCTGGGCAAGCTGGAAGCCGACCCCGCACGCCTGGAGGTAGTGGAGACGCGACTGGCGGGCATCGAGAAGCTGAAGCGCAAGTACGGCGCCACCATCCCCGAGATCCTGGCGTTCCATGCCAACGTGCGCGGCCAACTGGATGCCGTGGAGGATACGGAAGCCCGCCGCACGCGCCTGAAGCAGGACGTCGATAGCGCCGCCGCAGCTTTCCAGACCGCTGCCCGCGCCCTGTCCGCATCGCGCCGCAAGGCGGCGCGCGAACTGGAAAAGAAGGTGGTAGCGGAACTTGGTTCGCTGGCCATGGAGCGGGTGCGCTTCGAAGTGCGGTTCGACGAGGCGGCGTGGTCGGCCACGGGCCTGGATCACGTCAAGTTCCTCATCGCGCCGAACGTCGGGGAAGAGCCGAAGCCGCTGGATCGCATTGCTTCGGGCGGCGAACTATCGCGCGTGGCTCTGGCGCTGAAGGCGGCCATGGGCACGGCTACGAAACGCAAGGGCCGCACGCTGGTCTTCGATGAAGTAGACGCCGGCATCGGAGGGCGTACAGCCGAATCCGTGGGACGCCGACTGCGGCGGATCGCGGCCGGCAACCAGGTGCTCTGCGTGACGCACCTGGCGCAGATTGCCGGCTTCGGCGACCATCATTTCTTCGTCGAGAAGCGGGAAGCGCGGGGCCGTACGGTGTCGATGATCGAAGAGTTGGAAGGCCCGGCGCGCACGCGTGAAATCAGCCGCATGCTAAGCGGTCAGGAGACGCCGGAAGCCCTCCGCCATGCCGAGCAGATTTTGAGCTTAGGCCAATCGCAGTCGGGCAAGTCGAAGGACTAGATGCCCAGTCTGGTCGAGTGGCTGGGGTTCCTCACCGGCGCCGCCTGCGTCTGGCTGGTGGTGCAGCGCAATGTATGGAATTATCCCGTCGGCATTGCGAACTGCCTGTTCTTCCTGGTGCTGTTCACGCGGTCCCGGCTGTATGGGGATGCGGGGCTGCAGATTGTCTACATCATTCTCAATGCGCACGGCTGGTACCTGTGGCTGCGCGGCGGCCCCACGCACACGGGCCTGACGATCACCCGCTCCGGACCGCGCCTGCTGCTGTTGATGGGCGCCTTCGTCGTTGCCGCCACTTTCGGGCTCCGCACGGTGCTGCGCATGGCAGGCGGAGCCGCCCCGTGGATGGACGCGCTCACCACCGCGCTCAGCCTGGCCGCGCAGATTCTGCAGAACCGTAAGAAGCTGGAACACTGGTGGTTCTGGATCACCGCGGATATCTTCTACGTCTACCTCTACATCGCCCGCGATCTGTGGCTGACGTCCGTCCTCTATGCCGTGTTCCTGGCCATGTGCATCGTTGGCCTCCGCACTTGGCGCGCCGAATTGCGAAAATAGTGGGCACAGCGCCATCTACACCATGCCCAAACGCGCCCTAGTTTTATCCGGCGGCGGTCTCTTCGGAGCCTGGCAGGTGGGGGCTTGGTCTGTGCTGCGACAGCACGTAACCTTCGATGCCATCATCGGGGTCAGCATCGGCTCTCTGAACGGCTGGGCGATCGCCGGCGGCGCCACACCCGAGGAACTGACGGCTCTTTGGCTGGACACCGCCAGGCGCGGGGACAACAAGCTCCGCATTCCGCGCAATCCACTGGACGGCATCCTGGACCCGACGCTGTTTCACGAGTTGATCAGCAGCCTTTACAGCCGCTATCAGCCCCGGATCGAATACCATGCCGTCATCACGGACCTGCTGCGTCTGAAGCCCACGTTGATCGACGGCCGCGAGTTGCAACCCTGCCATCTGGAAGCATCCTGCGCGCTGCTCGGCATGCTGCCGCAACGGCGCATCGGCAACACCCTCTACACCGATGGCGGCTTTCTGGGTGCACTCCCGCTGTGGGCCGCTCGCCAGTGCCACGCCACGCACGTGGTGGCGTTGAACGTGATGCCGCGAATGCCGTGGCCCGTCCGGGCGGTTCTAAAACCGCTGCGCGGGCTGCGCGCCCGCCCGCAGAAGCTGTCGGCGGAAAACACTCTGATTCTCTCCCCATCCAAGCCGCTCGGGCACCTGAAACAGGGCCTGTTGTGGAAACAAGCGGAAATCGCCCGCTGGATCGATGTGGGGCGCGCGGACGCCGAGTCCGCGCTGGCCAACACAAACATCCCGGGCCAAGAATGTTTTATGGCATAATTCAAATTTCCCCATGCCTGTATACCGCATCTTCCGTATGAAGGAAAACGAGCGCCAGCGTTTTCGCACGTTGCCCCATACCTCCGGCGTCACCATGGTGAAGCCCAAGGATTTCGAAGAACGCGGCACCGTCGAAGCCGCCTCGCCCTACACCGCCTGGGCGCAGATGAAGGACACCCCCGAAGCCCTCCAGGTGGGCGACCTGCTCGTCGCCCCCAATGACGACATGCGGCTGCTCAAGTTTGTCGGCTTCGAAGAAGCCCGCTGGATCATTCCGGACGTCAAAGCCGGAATCGAGCACATCCCGCCGGCCGCCGGAGCCGGCACCATGTTGCCCCCACCGATGCCACTAGCGTAAACCTGGCCGCCCGAGATTCAGATACAGCTTCACATTCGCCGTTGCCGACCCGATACAGGCCACGTCGATCCTTCTGTCTGCATTGAAATCGGCGATCGCGCAACCCGCCGCCGCGATCCCAGCCCGATCGATCATCTGCCGTTCCCAGCCGCCCTTCGCGTGGCGGTAGTAGAACACACTACGCCCCGGGCCGCGGAACCCGGCGATGATCTCCTGGTTGCCGTCTCCATCGAGATCGGCAACATGCAGCGTATGGCCGTCGGCTTCGGAGGAATCGATGACCATACGCTGCCAGGATTTCCCCTTCATCCGGTAGACCGCCACTTCGTTCCCATGCCACGGATCGATGGTGGCGAGAAACCGTTCCTTGCCCAAGGACCCGACGACGATCTCGCTGGACCCGCCCTTGGGCCAGGCAGCCTCACTTCCCTTGAGGATCTTCTCGGCCGGAGCCGCGTTTCCGGGCCGCAACAGGTGCACGCCCTCAAAGCTGGCCGTTAGAACCTCATCCACGCCGTCCTTGTCCCAATCCACCACGAAGAGCCCGTGCAGCACGCCCTGCAACTCGGCATTCACCGGCTCGCGTCGAAATTGCGGCGCGCGGTACATCACCACCGGCACTCGATCGCGATATTCCGGCGGCTCCGCCCTCGCACCCGTCAGAGGCGCATTGATAAACACCATGCCGTCCTTGAGCATGGCCACGCGCAAGCGGTGCGACGTCGTCAGCCGGTCGATCTCGCGTACCTTCCACGGCTGCCGCGGATCGCCCTGGCTCTCCAATAACGACACGATGCCCACGCTGTTCTTCGCGATGTTCTCAAACCGGTGCGCTACCAGCAGTTCGGGGATCTTGTCGCCGGTTACGTCCAGCGCCGCGGCGTTGATCATGCGGCTGAGCCCGGTGGCCACCACGTGACGCTGCCAGGTCGGATTCTCGAACCACACCAGTTCGGCGATTCCGCTCGCCAGCGCCAGCAGGTCCGGCCGCCCATCGCCATTCATGTCGACGGCCTGCAGTTGATAGCCGCCCTTCAGATCCGTCGCCAGGACGCGCTCTTCGAAACGCAACTGCGCCCAGGCAGGCGCCAGCGCAAGCAGAATGAGGATTGCAGGCTTCACCGCCCCCTACAATAACAGGCCAAACGCCCGCCCGCGTTGCTACCATCGTCTTTTATGCCTATCCTTACGACCGTCGTGGGCAGCTACCCCACGCCCCAGTGGTTCTTCGGACAAACCAGTCGCACCGCGCTGCGCGACGCCATCCTGGTGGTCCTCAAGACCCAGGAACTCGCCGGCATCGATGTGATCGCCGACGGCGAGTTGAACCGCTTCGACCCCTCGCATCCGGAAACCAACGGCATGATCGACTACTTCGTCACCAAGATGGACGGCATCCGCAGCCGCTACTCGATCACCGACATCGATCAGTTCCGTAAGGACGCCGGCCTGACCTACCGTACCGACCCCGCCGGCATCGTCATCGACGCGGTTACCGAAGGCACCCTCAACCTGCCGCGCGATTACGAGTTCACCAAGGGCCTGACCGAGCGGCCGCTCAAGTTCACCTGCACCGGGCCGCACATGCTTACCAAGGTGCTGACTGACCGCTACTACAGCAGCCGCGAGAAGCTGGCCATGGCGATTGCCGAGGTGCTGCGCCGCCAGATGGAACGCATCGACGCGAGCATCGTGCAGATCGATGAAGCCAACATCAGCGGGCATCCGGAGGATCGGGAATGGGCGCTGGCGGCCATCAACCACGTGCTCGACGGCATCCGCGGCACGCGCGCCGTCCACATCTGCTTCGGCAACTACGGCGGCCAGTCCGTGCAGAAGGGCTTCTGGAAGGACCTGATGCCGTTCCTGAACGGATTGAAGGTGGATCACCTTGTGCTGGAGTTCGCCCGCCGCGGCTACGACGAGTTAGAGGCGTTCCAGGATCTGGATCCGAAGATCGGCCTGGGCCTGGGAGTAGTCGACATCAAGGACAACCTCATCGAACCGGCAGAGCTGATCGCCAAACGACTGGAGCACGCCGCCTCCGTACTGGGCGCCGATCGCATCCCGTACATCCATCCCGACTGCGGCTTCTGGATGCTGCAGCGCAGCGTGGCCGACGGCAAGATGCGCTCACTCGTCAACGGCCGTAATCTCTTTGAAGGAAGGGGCTAACCCGACAATGCGCTTCGTCTACCTGTTCGCCATCGCGTCCTTGTTGCACGCCGAACCGAAGTACATCAAGAACATCAAGCAACTCACCGATAGCGGCCAGAATGCCGAAGCGTATTGGTCACCGGACGGCAAGAAGCTGGTGTTCCAGTCCACCCGCGGCGATCTGAAGTGTGACCAGATCTTCACCATGAACGCCGACGGCAGCAACCAGAAGATGGTGTCGACAGGGAAGGGCCGCACCACCTGCGGCTACTTCCTGCCCGATAACAAGCACATCGTCTATGGCTCCACCCATGAAGCCGGCGATGCCTGCCCGGCAGCGCCCGATCGCAGCAAGGGCTACGTGTGGGCTGTCTACCCCAGCTTCGATATCTTCCTGGCCAACGAAGACGGCAAGATTGTCAAGAAGCTCACCGATGCGCCGGGTTATGATGCCGAAGCGACCATCAATTACAAGACCAAGAAGATCGTCTACACTTCCATGGCGTCGGGCGACCTGGACATGTGGTCGATGAACCTGGATGGCTCGAACAAGAAGCGCCTGACCACGGAAAACGGCTACGATGGCGGCGCCTTCTATTCCCGCGATGGCAAGAAGCTGGTGTGGCGCGCCAATCACCCCAGCGGCGAGCAGCAGCAGCGCTACCTCAGCCTGCTCAAGGATAACCTTACCTCGCCTATGAAGATGGAAATATTCATCGCCGGCGCCGACGGCAAGAATGCCAAGCAGCTTACCAACTTCGGCTGCGCCAGCTTCGCGCCGTCGTTCACGCCCGACGGCAAGAAGATCATCTTCGCTTCCAACAAGCACGAATGCGATGGCCGCAAGTTCGAACTGTTCCTGATGAACCCCGATGGAAGCGAACTGGAGCAGATCACCGATTTTGGGGGCTTCTCGTCCTTCCCTGAGTTCTCACCGGACGGCAAGAAGCTGGTGTTCTGCTCCGACAAGGGTGCCAAGTCCCGCTACGAGTTCAATATCTTCGTGGCGGACTGGGCGAAGTGAGGGGCCTTACCTCACTGTGATCTCAAACGACGCCGGCGCCTTCGTAATCGCGCTGGCTGCTTCCCGTGCCGCCGCGTTCCGCGCCGCACGCTGGTGATTCGAAATGGCCGCGCTCGTCAGCACGCTGCTCAGCACCATGTTCGTCACCGTGCCGTACTTCTCGGCTGACGGGTTTTTCTTCAACAGGAAATACTGCGCACCAACTACGCCGCCGAAGATGGCGGCCTTGATCGCCACGCCCTGCCAGCCGAAGCGGCCGTTGCTGCCGCGGAGCAGCGGATTGGCCTCGGAGCGTCCCCAGGAGGAGTGGGCATCCACGATGGAGGAAGCGGCCAGCATGGCAAGGCTCGCCTTCCAGATGGAGGAGCGTTTGGACCCGTACTCATAGCGTGGCTGCTCGACAGCCTCAGCAAACAGACCAGGGGCAAGTAAGGTGATGGCCAGGACGGAACTCAGTAGTTTTCGCATATCGGATGAACCGATTATGCGAGGGAAACGACTAAGGCGATCTCCTGATTACGCGCGAGATAGTACTGGATCGGAGTTTTGTATGGTACTAAGCCCGAGACCTTAGCCTTGCGCCGGCCCTACGCCGATGCCTTGGCGGACTTCTCTTTGCACGCAGGGCTACAGTAAACGGCATCGCCACTGGTGATCGCGCTGGACGCTAACACATACGTTCCACAGGTCTTACAGGCTTTGAATTCCCCGCTGGTGGGCACTTTCTGTTTGGCGGGATTGGGACGGGATGGGGGTTGCTGGCTGGCGGTCTCTTCCTTCATCAGACCGCTGAATTCCTTCATGATGATCCCCATCACCATGCGGACGAAGGTGATGACGAGGATCGAAATGAAACCGTATAGGAGAGCTCGGATCATGGAAAAGGGCGTCCCCCCTTATAGGGAGAGACGCCCTGGGTCTAAGGTCGTTACTTTTTCTTGCCGCTCTTCTTGGTGTTGGGCGGCGGTGCCGACGGGTTCTTGTACTCGGTGGCCACGGTGCCTTCGAGCGAAGTGATCATGCCCTTGGCCGATTCGGCGAACGGCCCATCCGGCTTCAGTTCCACGTACTTCATGAACGCTTCCTTGGTTCCCGGAGGCGGCGTCACCTTGCCATCGGCTGTCGTCTGCGCCTTGGACAGCAGATAGATGCCGTACTGATACTGGGCGTCGGCATAGTTCGGATCGGCTTCAATGGCCTTCTTGAAGGCTTGGCCGGCTGGTTCGGTCTGGCCCGTGTTCACCAGCACCGCGCCGAGGTTGTAGAAGTAGCGACCAGCGTTCGGGGGATCCAACTGAGCAGCCTTGTTCAATTCGGCCTGCGCTTCGTCGAACTTCTTGGCCTTGGCCAGCGCCAGCGCGTAGTTGTTGTGGTAGGCTGCATCGTCCGGCTTCAGTTCCATGGCCTTGGCATAAGCTTCCAGCCCCTTGGTCTGCGCGTCGGTCTGCTCCTGGCCGGTCTTGGTGGTCGCCAAGCCCATGTAGGATTCGGCCAACTGCGCCCAGATTACGTGCTGCTTCACGTCCAGGGTGGAAGCCTTGGCGAACTGGTCCACGGCCACCTGCCAGTTCTTTGTCTTCAATGCTTCCATACCGCCATTGAAAGCGTCGTTCAATTCCTTGTTCTTGGCCATTGCAGCGGCGCGCTCTTTCATCGCCTTTTCGATCTGCTGCTTCTGCTCGGCGGACATTTCGCGCGTCTGCTCCTGCGTCAACTGGCCGGTTTCGGCAGCCTGCTGCATCGCCTGCTGCTTCTGCTTCATCGCGGCCAAGTCGAAGTTCACCGGCACTGGATCGCCCAGGCGGGTGCGCACGCCCTGCATGCGGTCGCGCATCTTGCCGTCCACCTCCAACGTGACGTTGTAGGTGCCCAGCGGCAGCCCGGCATGGAAGTAGTGGCCCTTCTTGTCCGTGGCTGTCTGATAGTTCCCCTTGATGTCCGTGCGTTCAATCTTGACGCACGCACCAGTTCCCTTTTTGCAATCGCCCTTGGGCATCGGGGAGCCGTCTTCGTTCTTTACGTCTCCTTCGATGGCGCCCGTTTGCGCCATGGCAAGCGACGTGAACAGCAGCGCGGCTGCCGGTACCATCAAAACTTTCGTGAAAGCGGCTCTCATGAACTGCCCTCCTCTCGATATGGATGTCAAATCCTAGGATATTATACTTGCGCGCGTCACAATGGACGCACGCCAGCCTGGTCTGGGTGCGGGGATTGTTGCTGCCCCACTTCGGTGGCCCGCCGCTGGATGTCGCGGATCTTGGCTCCGGTTGCCGCCAGTGCCACGCAGCCGGCCAGCAGCAGTGGCACCGTGATGATAAAGAACATGACCCCGCTCAGGCCTTTGGCTACCTGCTCGTCGACGCCCAGTATTTTCAACGCCAGCACGGCGAACGCGTTGAAAAGGCCAATGTTGCCCGGCGGTCCGGGAATCACGGTTCCCAGCCGCAGGATGACCAGCACCACCGCCGCATGGCCAAAACTCATATCCAACCCGTAGCCGCGGATCATCGCGTAGATCGGCACCACCTGGAGCGCCATGTAGACCAGACTGCCGGCGGCACCGTACAGAAAAGAACGCGACCGGCCCATCGCATGGAGCCCTTCCATGAGGTGCCGGAACACACGCAGCCAGCGATACCTGGCGAAGGCATCGTGCGCTTCGTCGGGCCGGAGCACGGCGTAGACCAGTAGCAGCGCCAAGCAGAGCACCAGGGCAGCCAGGATACTGGCGCCGTACTTCAGGCTGGCATCCAGCTCGACGAACAGCGTGGTAAGGAAGAAGCCCAGGATGAGCCAAATGCCGTCAATCAGCCGCTCAATCAGCGCGCTGGATACGGTTACCGGGAAGGAGATGCCGCTCCAGCTATGCTGCAGGTAGCAGCGGATGGCCTCACCGCTGCGTAGCGGCAACAGCTCGTTCGCGAATAAACCGATGTAGATGGCCTGCACGCTGCGCGCCAGGGGGATCTGTTTGATTGGGCTCAACAGCATGTTCCAGCGCCAGGCCTGGCTCACGTAGACAAGGATGTCGCAGCTCACGGCAAGCAGGATCCACATCCAATGGATCTGCTGGAGTCGCGGCAATTCGTTCTTCCAATCGAAGTCGCGGTACACCCAATAAAGGCAGCCGATGGAGATGCCATAAACGGCGGCGGGTCCCAGCCATTTGGCGATGCCTGCCCACTTCTGCCTTACATCGCCGGCGTTCATTGCTTGCAAAGAACCATCATAGTATCGTGTCTTATGTTGACGCACACGCCTTCTGTTTCATTTCGCTAAATAGAGAATCAACCGCATGCAAGCTTTTCGTCGCGTGGCCGTGCTCGGGGCCGGCACCATGGGATCGCGTATCGCAGCGCACTTTGCTAACGCTGGCATCCCCTCTCTCCTTCTTGATATCGTCGTGCCCGGCGCGCCGGACCGAAACGCCGCCGCGAAGAAAGGCATCGAAACGGCGCTCAAACAGAAGCCGGGCGGACTGTTTTTAGATGCCAACGCCGGTCTCATCACGCCCGGTAATTTTGAGGATGATCTTTCGAAGCTCGCTGAAGCCGACTGGATCATCGAAGCGGTTGTCGAGAACCTCGGCGCCAAGCGTGACTTGTGGGCCAAGGTGGATGCGGTCCGCAAGCCGGAGGCTATTCTGTCCACCAACACCAGCGGTATTCCCTTGGCGCAGATCGCCGAGGGTTTTTCGGACAGCTTCCGCCACCGCTTTCTGGGCACGCACTTCTTCAATCCGCCGCGCTACCTGCATCTGCTGGAACTGATCCCCGGCCCCGCCACGGATCCGGAGATTCTGCGGTTCGTCGCCGATTTCTGCGACCGCCGCCTGGGCAAGGGCGTGGTGCCATGCAAGGATACACCGAACTTCATCGCCAACCGGCTGGGGTCTTTCTTTGGATCGACGGTGGGCAAATACACCGTCGAGGATGACTTTACGATCGAAGAAGTGGATGCGCTTACGGGCGGGCTGATCGGGCTGCCGAACTCGGCCAGCTACCGGCTGCTGGATATTGTCGGCGTGGACGTGATGTACTTCGTCAATCGCAACCTGTACGATGCGGTGCCGAATGATCCTTGGCGCGAACGCTTCATCCCCGGCGACATGCTGACGCAGTTGGTGGAACGCAAGTGGCTGGGCGAAAAGACGGGGCAAGGCTTCTTCAAACGGGTCGGTCTTAAGAAGGAGATTCACGCCCTAGACTGGAAGACGTTTGAATATCACCCGGCGAAGAAGGTGTTGTTCCCGGCCGTCGAACAGGCACGCCTGAACGAAGAGCTTGCCCCGCGCCTGCGGGCGCTGGTGGCGGGCAAGGATAAGGCCAGCAACTTTATCTGGAAGCTGTTCCGCGACTACCTGGTGTACTCGGCGGGCATGGTGCCGGAAATCAGTGACCGGATCATCGAGATCGACCGTGCCATGCGATGGGGCTATGCCCACAAGCTTGGCCCCTTCGAATACTGGGATGCGCTTGGTTTCACTGCCACCGCGAAACGCATGGAAGCGGAAGGCCTGGCGCTGCCGGCAGCCGTGGAGCAGATGCTGTCGAAAGGCGAACAAGGCTTCTATCGGGCCGCTGATCTGCACGGCCAGCCGCACACCGAATACTTCGACTTTGCATCGGCGCAGTATTCGGTAGTGGAGCCCCGCCCGGGCATCCTGAGCCTGAGCGATACCAGGCGTGCCCGCGGTGTTGTGAAGTCGAATGCCGGCGCTTCGCTGGTCGACATCGGCGATGGCGTGCTCTGCCTGGAGTTCCACAGCAAGATGAACACGCTGGGCGAAGACCAGATCGGGCTCCTATATCAGGGCATCGAAGAGACGGCACGCAATTTCGAGGCGATGATCATCGCCAATGAAGGCGGCGACTTCAGCGCGGGCGCGAACCTGGTGCTGGTGCTGCTGGCCGCGCAGGACGGCGAGTGGGATGAATTGAACGCAGCCATCCACCGCTTCCAGCAGGCGAACATGGCCATCAAGTACGCGCCCAATCCCGTGGTGGTGGCGCCGTTCTCCCGTACGCTGGGTGGCGGGTGCGAGATATCCTTGCATGCGGCGCGCTGCCAGGCCTCGGCGGAGCTGTACATGGGTCTGGTGGAGGTCGGCGTCGGCGTGATTCCGGCAGGAGGCGGCTGCAAGGAACTGCTACTGCGTCTGAAGAACCCGCAGAAGGTGTTCGAGTTGGTCGGTATGGCGAAAGTTTCGTCCAGCGCCGAAGACGCCCGCAACCTGGGTCTGCTGAACAAGGCGGACGGCATCAGCATGAACCAGGAGCGGCTGATTGCCGATGCGAAGTCGCTGGCATTGTCGTTGGTGCCGTCGTACGCGCCCGGCACGCCGCGCACGGATGTTAAAGTCGGCGGCGAGGGTGCCTATGCGGCCATGAAGCTGTATGCGTGGTCGATGCGGCAAGGCAACTTCATCAGCGACCATGACCAGCGCATTGGCGAGAAGATCGCCGGCATCCTGTCGGGCGGGAGGTTGACGGGCGAACAGACGGTGTCCGAACAGTACCTGCTGGATCTGGAACGGGAGGCCTTCCTGAGCCTCTGCGGCACGGCCGAAACCCAGGCACGCATGCAGCACATGCTGAAGACCGGAAAGCCGCTCCGGAACTAGTCAAATGTTAGACTGACTAGATCATGTTCACTGGATGTGGCACTGCCATCGTAACGCCGTTCACGCAGGACCGGTCGCTCGATGAAGGCGCGCTGCGGCGGCTGGTTCGCCGTCAGATTGACGCCGGCATCAACTTCCTGGTCCCCTGCGGTACCACTGGAGAGAGCCCCACGTTGGAGCGGGCCGAGCATCTGCGCGTGGTGGAGATCACGCTCGAAGAGGCTAAAGGTAAAGTTCCGGTGATGGGTGGCGCCGGCGGGTACAACACCGGGGAAGTGATCAATCTGGCTCGTGAGTTGGAGACCATGGGTGTCGACGGATTGCTGTCTGTGACCCCGTATTACAACAAGCCGACGCAGGAAGGGCTGTACCAGCACTACAAGGCGATTGCGGATTCCGTACGCGTGCCGATCATGGTGTACAGCGTGCAGGGCCGCACCGGCATTAACGTGGAGCCTTCAACGCTGAAGCGCCTGGCGGGCATTGACAACATCATCGGCGTGAAGGAAGCGAGCGGCAACATCGGCCAGCAGGCGCGCGTGCTGCATGAAGTACCTTCGGACTTCCTGGTGTTGTCGGGCGACGATAGCATCACCATCCCGCTGATGTCGCTAGGCGGCAAAGGCGTGATCAGCGTGGTGGCGAACGAGATTCCGGGCGAGATGACCCAACTGGCGCAGGCCTGTCTGCAGGGCGACTACGCCACAGCGCGCCAGATCCAGCGCCGCTTCCTGCCGTTGATGGAAATAAACTTCGTGGAAGCCAATCCGATTCCGGTGAAGGCGGCAATGGCGTTGATGGGCCTATTGGAGCCGGTATGGCGGCTGCCGTTGTGCCCCCCGTCGGATGCGAGCCTGAAGAAGATCGAAGCGGTGCTGGCCGAGGTGGATCTGCTGGCCCGCGTTGCCCACTAACTCTGAGTAGACATGCTGCAATCTCAAATCGAATCGCTGTTCGACAGCCCTCCTGCGTCGTACACGGAGGAGCACTTTGCGCTCTTCCATGAATTCAAGGCGGCTCTGAACGCGGGAACCATTCGTTCCGCGGAGCCGGACCAGGCATCCCCCACGGGCTGGAAGGTGAATGCCTGGGTGAAGAAGGGCGTTCTGTTGGGCTTCCGCCTGGGCGCGATCGTGGATATGTCCATCCATGTGGGCCGCCAGCCATACTTCGACAAAGCCACCTATCCGGTGAAGCAGTTCACGGCCACCAGCGGTGTGCGCATTGTGCCTGGCGGGTCGAGCATCCGCGACGGCTGCTATGTGGCCAAGGGTGTCACGTGCATGCCTCCCATGTACATCAACGTGGGCGCGTATGTGGATAGCGGCACGATGGTAGACTCGCATGCGCTGGTGGGCAGTTGCGCGCAGATCGGCAAGAACTGCCACATCTCGGCCGCGGCACAGATTGGCGGCGTGCTGGAGCCGGTTGGCGCGATGCCGGTGATCCTGGAAGACGATGTGCTGGTGGGCGGGAATTGCGGGGTGTATGAAGGCGCCATCGTCAAGCGGCGTGCCGTGTTGGGCACGGGCACCATTCTGAACCGCTCGACGCCTATCTACGACATTGTGAAGAACCGCATTATCACAGCGACGGACGATCAGCCCCTGGTCGTACCTGAAGGCGCAGTGGTGGTAGCAGGCTCCCGGCCGATCCAGTCCGGCCAGGGGAGAGAGTGGGGCCTGTCGCTCTACACTCCGGTGATTGTGAAGTACCGGGACGAGAAGACCGACACGAAGATCCAGCTCGAGAGCCTGCTGCGGTAGGGCCGCGGCGCGCTGGTTAGCGCTTGGCGGTCAGGCGGTCATAGATGAAGCCCGCCGCGCCACCGGACAAAGCACCGATCGCCGCACCCTTGCCGCCGCCGGCAACGGCACCGATGGCAGCACCAGCACCGGCGCTACCGGCAACAATCGCCACACTCTTCTTGGTGGAACGAGCCGGCTTGCGCACGGCGACCGTACGGGGAGACTCCGAAACGGTCGCCGTGCGGCGAACCACTGGTGCGGGAACCACGCGGTCCTGGTCAGACGCGTAGCTCACCGGAGTGGCTACCGGCGCGGGGAGATCTGTGGAGGCCGGTTGGACAATCGGCACATTCGCCTGAACCGGAGCAGGGTTACGATTCACCAGGGCAGTGGTACCGCCCACGGCCATCGCACCGGCCAGCAAGCCAATCAATCCAGAGCGCAGATTCAATTCCATAGTCACCTCACAGTGGATGAGATGCGTCTCTGCGATTCCGGTATACGGCTTTAATGATTTCTCAATGTTTACGGCACTATAGTGGCGGTTTTGATGTAGTCCAGGTTCGGGAACTGTGACGTTAAATACCCGTTGCCGCGAGCGGTGATCGCGCCTTGGTCCGGCTGTTCTCCATACCCGCTATAGAGCTTCAGAACCACATCCATGCCGCTGGTGACTTTGCCGAAGGGAGCGAAGCCCTGGCCGTCGAGCGCCTGGTTGCTGTTGAGGTTGATGAACAGCTGGCTGGTACGGGTACCGGGGCCCGCGGTGGCGAAGGTTATGGTGCCGGCGGCGTTGGTGCGCAGGACCGGGTCATCCTGAATGGGACTGTCCCACTTCTTGGTCATGGCAGGGCTGCCGGCGAGACCGAACTGAATAATGAAGTTCGGGACGACGCGGAAGAAGCGGGCGCCGTCGAAGAACTTATCCTCGACGAGTTGTTTGAAGCGCTCGGCGCCCTTGGGAGCCCAGTCGGGATGGACCTCCACGGTGAAGGGACCCTTGCTGGTATCGAACTTCACATTGAAGACGGCTGCGGCGGGTGTGGCCACGGGAGGCTTGGCCTCGACGGGCGGCTCGGGCTGTTTGGTTTCAGTCTTTTCGGGCTCAGCCTTGGGGGCACTGGAGCAGCCGGCAAGCAGTCCGGCGAGGGCGAGGAGTAGGAAGCGACGTTGCATCAAGATGATTGTAACTGGCTGACTAGAAGTCGATGGAGGACAGCAGTTCGCTGGGCTTCTTATCCAGCGCGCGGCAGATAGCCAACAGGCTTTCCATGCTGGGCAGATGGGCGCCGCGTTCGATGCTGCTGACTTGCGAGATGCTCAGGCGGGCAACGCCTGCGAGGTCTTTGAGGGACCAGTCGCGTTCGATGCGGAGCAGTTTGATGCGCTGACCGAGGCGTTCCCGAAGGACCTCCTGCGGCGTCTTGCCCCAGCCGAAGGTGTCGGCGGCGTGGCTCAGAACCTGGCGGAGTTGGGCTAGAGTGAAGGGCTTGGCGAGGTAATCGAAGACCTTGCGGCGAAAGGTGCTGCGCATGTCTTCGAGAGACGGATAACCGGTGACAATGATCACACAGAGGCCGGGGTAGCGTGCCTGGAGTTGCTCCAGCACCTGGTCACCCCTGAACTCGCCCATCTTCATGTCGAGCAGAACCATGTGCGGCAGTCGCTCCTCACAACCTTTGAAGAGAGCCTCGGGGTGATCGAAGGCACGGACGGTGTAGAGACCTTCGTCGGCAAGCATGTCTTCGATGTAGTTACGGAAGTCCGGGTCGTCGTCAAGGACAGCGATATCGATGGCGGAGTCGAGATCAGGCATGCGGAAGCTTCACCTCCAGGCGGGCACCACCCTTTGGGCAATTCGACGCCGTGATACTGCCGCCGTGCTGCCGGACGATGGCATCGGAGACGGTAAGCCCAAGACCGGTACCGTTGGCATCAAGGCGAGTGGTGACAAAAGCATCGAAGATCTCGGGAAGCACGTCGGGCGGGATACCAGGGCCGTCGTCTTCCACCGCAATATCGATCCAGGTGCGGCCGCCTTCCTCGATTTTGGCGGAACGGACGCGGATGTTGCCACGCTCATGGATGGCGTTGAGGGCATTGCGCAGGAGGTTTAGGAATACTTGAGCGAGGCGGTCGACATTGCCCATGACGCGGTGGGTGGGATCGACTTCGTTAGAGAAAGTAACGGAGCTGGACTTATCGTCGATTTCCAGCAGGCCCCAAGCTTCCTCAATGATAGGACGGACGGCAACGGGCTCTACGTTGTGCTTGGGGCGGCGGGCGAAATCGACCAGGGATTCGCTGATGGTGCGCAGGCGTTCGGTGACGCGCTGCATGCGATGGAGGCGGTCGCGGGTAGGAGCATCCGTGGCACGTTCGAGAAGCTTCTCGATAGAGCCATGGAGAACCGTGAGCGGTGTATTGATTTCGTGGGCGACACTGGCGCTGAGCAGGCCGATGGAGGCGAGGCGGTCCTGATTCTCCAGTAGCAGGTTCTTACGGCGAAGGTCTTCGGCAGTGGCTTCCAGTTGGCCTAGGGCGCGGGCGAGTTCCTCTTCGTGTTTGCGGAGTTCGCGGACGGTATCGTTGCGGGACCGCATGATCTGGCCGATTTCATCTTCCAGGATGTCTTCTTCGCGAATGATCTCGTGATCGCGATCGCCTTCCTGCGTGGCGCGATCGGCGCGGAGGGCGATCTTGATGGGGCGATAGACGTACTGCGGCATGATGAGGAACTCGAGAGTGAGTACCGCCAGGCAGTAAATGGCGCCAAGGACGATGAAGAGCGTACGCTGGGCACGGTCGATCATGTCGTCATGGAAGATGTCCGGGAGGCGGACGCGGCGGTAGGTGCCGGAGGCGGTACGGCGGAAGGCGAACTCAGACTGGTTGCGGTCGCGCCAAACTTGGCCGGGATGCTGGTCCAGCCAGTGGCGGACATCGGCTGGGACACTGAGGGCTTCGGCATTGCCCTCTTCAAAGTTGTACATCTGGAGCTCGGCGGCCGAGGGGAGCGACCGGTCATCCTGGAACATATTGAGGATGAGGCTATTTTCGCGGGCGCGGGACAGGGCGACGCGATCCTGGAAGACGGGGATGAGGGCGAAGTAGACGGCGCAGGTAAGGATGAGGAAGAAGAGGTTATGCAGCACGATCAGCTTCGGCCGCACTTTGAGGTCGCCGAACAGCCGCGCCAGGCCACGGGGTGTGCGATGCGGATCGGGCTGGGACAATCCATTAATTGTAAGCTAGGGAGATTGCATGGGCATCGCTCTCTACGCGGTTACGATCTTTCTCAGCGCGTTCCTGTTGTTTCAGGTACAGCCGCTCATAGCGCGGATGATATTGCCGTGGTTTGGCGGGTCGGCGGCGGTGTGGACCACCTGCATGCTGTTCTTCCAGATCGTGCTGCTGCTGGGATATCTGTACGTGTGGTGGGGCGTGAAGCATCTGACGCCGCGGCGGCACAGCTATCTGCATATGGGGTTGCTGGGGCTGAGTCTGCTGGTGCTGCCGATCACGCCAGGGCCGCAATGGAAGCCGGTGGGGGGCGCGAATCCTTCAATTGGGATTCTGCTGCTGCTGGGGGCGTGCGTAGGATTCCCCTACTTCCTGCTGTCGACGACGAGCCCGCTGCTGCAGAGTTGGTATTCGCGCACCGGTAAGGGAGCGTTGCCGTACCGGCTGTTCGCGTTGTCGAACTTCGGGTCGATGCTGGCGCTGTTGAGTTATCCCGCGCTGGTGGAGCCGTTCCTGCCTTCGCGGCAGCAGGGGACCTTGTGGTCGGTAGCGTATGCGGGGTTCGCGGCACTGTGCGGACTGACGGCTTGGAAGAGCGGTTCCGGTGTAGCGGAAGATGTGCCGGAACCGTCGGCGGTACCGTTGCCGGCACCGGAGTTGGAAGCGGCGCCTGCGTCGGAGCCGGTGGCAGTGGATGCAACGGAGGTAGCAGCCGCTCCCGATGAACCGCCGACGGTGGGCAAGCTGGCGATGTGGGTGGCGCTGGCGGCGTGTCCTTCTGCGCTGCTGCTCTCGGTGACCAACCACCTGACGGCGGACGTGGCGTCGATTCCGTTTCTGTGGATTGTGCCGCTGACGTTGTACCTGATCACATTCATTCTTTGCTTTGACGCGGACGGGTGGTACCGGCGGCCGTTCTACTATGCGCTGCTGCCGGTGGCGCTGGGCGGAATGTCATATGTGCTGTACACCGGGACCGAGGATCACAAACTGGCGGTGCTGCTGGCCATTTTCTGTTCGGGCTTCTTCATCTGCTGCATGTTCTGCCATGGGGAGTTGGTGAAGCAGAAGCCGCATCCGAAGTACCTGACATCGTTCTACCTGATGTTGTCGGTGGGCGGCGCGGTGGGCGGGCTGTTCGTGGGACTACTTGCGCCGTACGTGTTTCCGTCGTACTTTGAATTTCCGATCACGCTGATCTTCACGGGGTTTCTGGGAGTGATGGTGCTGGTGGGCGATCCGACGTCCCGATTCTATGAAGGCTGGACGAGTTGGGTGATCATCCTTCTAATGGCCGGTGTGTTGGGGCTGTGCGTGTTCAACGGGCGAATCATCCGGAACACGGTGGGCGAGTACAAGATCGTGAAACGGAATTTCTATGGGTCGCTACGGGTGCGGGAGAACGGGAGCGCCGGGGAGTTGGACCAGTATCGAACGCTATTGCACGGGGCGATCAACCATGGCGAGGAGTGGCTGCATCCGACACGGCGGCGGGATCCGCTGACCTATTACTGCCCGGCGACGGGAGTGGGGGTAGCGATCCGGACGCGGCAGGAGGGGGTGCAGCAGAGGGTAGGCGTGTTTGGGTTAGGGGCGGGGACCGTGGCGGGCTATGCGCGGCCGGGCGACTATTACCGCTTCTACGAGATCAACCCGATGGTGGTGGAACTGGCGAAGAAGGAGTTTTTCTATCTGCCGGAGGCGCCGGGAGAAGTGTCGGTGGCGCTGGGCGACGCCCGGCTGGCGCTGGAACGGGACCCAGTGCAGAACTTCGACGTGCTGGCAGTGGACTGCTTTTCGGGCGACTCGATTCCGGTACACCTGTTGACGAAAGACGCGATCGAGTTGTATTTCCGGCACCTGAAGCCAAACGGAATCCTGGCGATGCATACGTCCAACCGGTATCTGGATCTGGAGCCGGTACTGGAACGAGTGGCGACGGAGTTGGGCAAGGCGACACTGCAGGTGGAGACCGAAGAGGATGAGGAGAAGAGCTGCTTCGGGTCGACGTGGGTGTTGATTGGGAACAAAGACGCCTTCGGGCACAAGGTGTTCGAAGGGGCGGGCGAGGCGGTGAAACCGCGGGCGGGGCTGCGGTTGTGGACTGACGACTATTCGAGCCTGTTGAGCGTGGTGCGGCGGTAGTCGAGTACCAGGATATTTTCGGCCAGGTTTAGGACCGGGGAGGCGTGCGGCTTCCAAGGGCAGACTCCACAAAAGAGGAGGATGTTCTGGATAGCGGCGTTGTTGATTCTTCCGGGTATGCCGGTGGTGCCGGTGGCGGAGCCCTTGCCGATAGAAGATTTGGCGGTGTGGCGGGCATGGGGCGAAGCCTATCACCAGAAGCAGGAGCCGGAGAAGGCGGTGGAGGTGTTCGAACGGATTCTGCGGACGAATCCACGCGATGTGCAGACACTACGAGCGGCGGTGCAGGCGTGGAACGCAGCGGGCGAGCATGGGCGGGCGGAGACGCGGGCACGGGAGTTGGTGCGCTTGCGGCCATTTGATGCGGAGGCACACTACTGGCTGGGTTTGACGCTGGTGATGGGGAAGCGATCACCAGAGTCGGCGCTACACCATCTGCGGCAGGCGGCGGAGGACGTGCCGCTGGCGCGGCTGGAGATCAGCCGGATTCTGCTGGAACGCGGCCAGTACGATGAGGCGACGCGAGAGTTGCGGCAATTGAAATAGGTCAGCCCTTGGTTGGAGCCAGGAAGATCTCACGCAAGCGGCGGGCGGCAAGGATCTCTTCGCCCTCCTTCATACTGCGGGTCTGCAGGACGCCGCTGTGCTCATCGCCGTACTCGGGATAGTAGACCATGCGCGGCTCGCCATTGAGCAGCAGTTCGGTGAGTCTCTTCGCCGATAGCGGGATCACCTTCGGGTCCCATGTGATGACAGCTTCGAGAAAGCCATGGTCGTGGCCATTCGCCGCCATGCGGTGTTCGACGCGCAGTCCGGGAATCCTCTGTAACTCCTGCACAAGAGTCCGAACGCGATTGTTCCAGGTCTCGTGGACGGCCTCCCGGTCCTGGGCAAGGTAAAGCTCCATCGCCGCGACCAGACCGACGATCTCTTCCTTGCCCACTTTCATCCCGCGTCCGACTCCGGTGTTGGGCGAGTGGTGCAGGACAGCGGCGTCGATGAGCACTTTCCTGCCGGCCAGGATGCCGGTGGCTTGCGGTCCTAGCAGGCCCTTACCGCCGCTGATGGCCACCAGATCGAAGCCCATTTTCGTGAAGCGGGTGAGCGTGGCAGCCGGAGGGATCTCGGCTGCCGCGTCAATGATAGTGGGCACGCCGGAGCGCTTACCAAGCTCCACGAACTCGTGCGGCTGCATGATGCTGCGATCGGTCATGGCCGCCTTCTCGGTGCTTGCCAGGGCAGCGATCAAGGCAGTATCCGGGCCGATGGCGCTGGCTAGTTGCTCGCGGGTGTTGCACTCGCGAATCACCATACCGGCGGTGCGATAAGCGCGGTCGTAGCTCTCCCGGTGTGCCTTTTGCAGCAGGCACACTTTGCGGGGCCAGGTGGGATGGGGCAGCGCGTCGATCCTGGCCGCATCAGTGCCGGTGAGGCAGGCCGCCGCACCCAGCATCATGGCGGAGAAGGCTCCGGCAGTGACCATGGCGGCTTCGGCTTGCATCATTTGGGCAATACGGCGGCCGGCGGCGCGGTTCAGTTCGTGCAGGTCAATGAAGTAGTCGTTGGCCTCGATCATGGCGCGCATGACTTCCGGCGGCATGAGTGAGCCTCCGTAGGCTGTGGTGTGGCCCCTCGCGCAGAGCAGTGGCCGAAGCCCAAACATCCGCGTGTAGATGCTTTGGCTTCCGTAGGCGGGTTTGGCGTGGGCTGCCGCGGGCAGCCCTCCCAGTGCGACAATCAGCCTGCGGCGGCTGATTGCAAGCAGGCGTTTAAAACTGGAATCGGAGCCCAAACTGCATCTCCCTCCCCAGCCCAGCGCTGGTGACACGGCCGAAGTTCCCGGAACTGATCTCCAGGGTGGGTGGATTGAACGCCGGCGTGTTGGTGAAGTTATAGCTCTCCCAGCGGAACTGGATATCTTTCCTTTCGCCGATGGGGAAGTTTTTGAACACTGCGAAATCCAGATTGGCCAAACCTGGCGCGAAGAGCACGTTGCGGCCGCTGTTGCCGTAGTGTCCGCGGGCGAGGACGAAGGCAGAGGTATCGAACCAGCGTTGCAAGGTGCGGGTGTCGCCATCCAGATTGCCATCCGCCAGCCGGTCCGGGCGGCGATTGCAGCGCGGGCACCCATCGTCCACCGGGGACACGCTTTGGGTGGGATGCATGGGCATGCCGGTTTCCAGGCTCAGCGACCCGTTAAACTGCCAGCCGCCGAAGATCTGGCCGCGCAGGTCGCGCTTGCCGCGATAGAAAGGGAGTTCCCAGAGGAACGCCGTGGTGGCGCGGTGGCGCTGGTCGGTTTCGGCGAGGCCTTTTTCCAGGTTCCAGGCATAGGGATTGTTGTGGCGTTGCGCGCCGCAGCAGGCGAACGAGTCGAACATGGTCTTGGACCACGTATAGGTCTGAATGAAGGTGATACCTTGCGCCATGCGTTTCTCGGCCTTCATCAGCATGCCATGGTAGGAGCCTGATGCATCAAGCGAGATGTTCTCGATGGGTCCCCAGGCCGGATAAACGCGACGGGTGGTGCCTAGCACGTAGGGGTTCACAGTGCGGGGAGAATCGAAGTGCGCCGATTTCGAGCCCATGTACCCCACCTCCAGCAGGATGGATGCCGGCAGCATGCGTTGGATGTTGAAGTTCCACTGCTGGACGTCGCCCACGCCTCGCTTGGTATCGGCCGAGTTGATCTCGGAGTTGATGTTCAGCGCCGCGGCCTGGTCGGCGGTGCGCATGCGGATGCGAACAACGCCCGCCGAGTTGAGTTCGTTGATGTTCAGGTTGTTGGGGGGATTTGCAGCCAGCGCCGGGACGAACATGTTCATCATGTTCACGTTGTAGAAGATGCCGTAGCCGGTGCGGATCACGGTGTTGTTGCCGCCGAACGGGCGCCAGGCGAAGCCGATGCGCGGAGCGAAGAGCTTCTTGCTTGGGTCGTTGAGCGAGCCTTTGGTCAACACCGCGGGATAGAGTTCCTGCCGGGTGAAGTCGAAGTTGCGCGACTGGCCGCCGATGTCCACGATGGACGAGTTGTATTCATAGCGGACACCGATGTTCATGGTCAGGCGCGAGGTCAGTTTCACGTCATCGGTGATGTAGGTGTGGGAGCGCCAGAAGCGGGTTCGGGGGAAGGTACCGGGGTCAGCACCGGGTGGGAGCCTGTCGGTAAAGCCGAGACGCACCTGCTGTGGCTGGTCCAGAAGGAAGTCGGCCCACGCAAGGCGGCCGCGCTCATTGCCGGCAACACCTGGCGCGGTGCCGGAGTGGATGCCGGTGAAGTCGAATGCGCCGCGGACAAAGCTGATGGTGCGACGATCGAGGCGCAGCATCGTGAACTCACTGCCTATCTTGACCGAGTGCTTGCCGCGGGTGAAGGTGATCTGGTCCGAGATCTGCCGTGACTCATCCCAGATGGTGTTGATGTCGGCATTGCCAAGGCCGGAGACGATGCCGCCGAGGCCGATGCTAGGCAAGCCCGTATCGCTGGCCAGATTCGTCTGGCCGGGGATCCCAAGGTCGCGGAGGATGTTGAAGGTTGTGCCGCTGACGTCGTCGTTGGTCTTGAACACGTCGCGGTTATAGGACACTTTGAGCGTGTTGATCCAGGTGGGAGAGAGAATCCGCGAGTAGTTCATGGTGGCGTTCTGCTGCCGCCTGGGCCGCCGGTTGACGAAGAAGGGATGCGGATTGAGAGGGAAGACCGGCAGTTGGACGGTCTGGATGCCATAGCGTCCGAAGAGGCGGTTGCGGTCATCGAAGTTGTGATCGATGCGAACGAAGTATTGATCGTCGTTGTCGCGATTGCGGGTGGCGCCCTGGAAGTTGTTGGAGCCATCGAACTGGGCAGAGCCGAAGTTAGGGCTGGGCCAGAACGCGGCAAGCTTCGTGGCGATCGGGGAGATACGGCTGGCGGGGATCTGGTTGCCGGGGAACGGCGCGCCCGCGCTTAGATCCATGATGGGGATCAGGGAACCATCCGAGCGGCGGAAGAAAGGCTCGGTGAGGTCGCCCGACTTCATCCGGGCCGAGGGGTAGATCGCGAAGCCCTGCGTGCTGCGGCGCTCACGGTAGAGCTCGCCATTGAAGGTGAAGAAACTGCGGTTGCGCCCGTTATAGAGCTTGGGAATCCCGATGGGACCACTGAGGACGCCGCCGAAGGTGTTGCGGCGTAGCGGCTGTTTCCTGGAGTTGGGCGCCTCGAAGAAGTTACGGGCGTCAAGGATGTCGTTGCGGAGAAACTCGAACAGCGTGCCGTGAAGCGTGTTGGTGCCGGGGCGCATGGTGGCAACGATCTGCGCGCCGGACTGCGTGCCATACTCGGCCGAATACCAACCGGCCTCGACCCGGAACTCTTCGATGGCCTCCACAGAGGGGCGCATGCGGATGGCGCCATGGATGGACGTGCGCAGGGGAGCACCATCCAGGTAGATTGCGTTGTTCTGGACTTTCTGGCCCATGGCCGCGACGCCGAAGCCTGGCCCGAAACCGCTGGTGGTGACACTGGAGGCGGGTCCGCGGCTCATGCCGGGCGCCAGCAGGGCGAGGCGGAACAGGTTGCGATTGCCGGGCAGGGGGAGTTCGCGAATCTTGGCGGCATCAATGACGGTACCGATGGTGACGTCGTCGGTACTTACCGACAGAGTCTGGGCTGTTACGCTGATCTGCTGCGTCACCTCGCCAATCTGCAGCTTGATATCGACGCGCTCCCGCTGATCCACCTGAAGCGCGATTCCGCGGACGGTGGTGGTACGGAAGCCTGCTAATTCAACGGTGATTTCGTATACGCCAATCTCTAGAGGGGGGACCTCGAACAGTCCACTCTCGCCGGATTTGACGGTCCATTTCTGTTGCGTGCCGGTGTTGGTAACGGTGATGGACGCTGCTGGAACAACCGCGCCCGATTCTTCTGTAATCGTTCCGAGGATGCTGGAACGGCCCTGCGCGAACAACATGGCGGCAGTGATAGCGAAGACTGAAAAGAGTTTCATAGGCCTTCCTCTCACAAAACGTGGGGCCAATGATATCACTTCCGCCAGCGCGGTTAACTCAGGATTTCGAGGATGGTATTTATGTCCTGATCGTTGTTGAACACCGAAACGGAGAAGCGAATATGGTTACCGAAACGACCCACCGTCAAGGCAGAATTCGGCCCTGTAAGGGAGATCTTCGCCTTACTCTCTCGAATCTTTTTGCGGACGAGCTCGGCGTCCTTGCAGAGGAACGTGACGATAGAGGACGGTGAATCCTTGGGCGTGATCGGCGTGTAGCCGAGCGTGGGCAGCTCCTTCCGGAGTCTTGCGATCAAGCGGTTTGCGTGGGCACGGATGTTGTCCACGCCCAGCTTTGCCATGTATTCAAACGCGGCGTGCTGCGCGGCATAGGTAATGACCGACGGAGTGCCGCAATCAAAGGCCGCCATCCCTTGCGCGGGGTGATTGATAAGGCCGGCCGGCCCGGGGGCCGTGGCCTGTACCCACGGAGCGTAGTTGAAGTCGGGATGCCCGGTGAATTCGGTGGGCTTCACGACGCTGCCGGCGAGGTCCTCTCTGATATAGAGAAAGCCGAAGCCATGCTCCCCCTGGAGCCATTTGTACATGGCGCTGGACGCAAAATCGATGCCCATGGCCTTAACGTCTACCGGGGTTGCGCCTACGCCCTGGATGATGTCGGCAAACAGGTAGGCTTTGTGTGCATGCGCGAGTTGGCTGAGAGCCTTGATGTTCTCTACATGCCCGTTCACGGAGGACACCAGCGAGACGGCGATCAGTTTGGTTCTGGCGTCGACGGCGCGCTCCATGTCTTTCAGGTCGATCACCCAATCGCGATGTTTCACCACACGCACGTCTAACCCATGCAGTTGTTGGCGGGTCAGGTAGTTGGAAAGCGACGCGGAGTAGTGGAGATCATTGGTGACAACATTGCCTCCGCGGAGGTCCATGCCGTTGAGGATGGTGTTCTCGCCAATGGTGGTGGAGCCGGTGAACGCGATCTCCGAGGGCTTGGCGTTGATCAGTTTCGCGAACATGGGCTTGACCTGTGAGAGGCCGTGTTCCCAGAAGTCCTTTCGCCCGCCGCCTGGGCCTTTGTGGAGATAGTCCATGTAGGCGTGCATGGCCGCCACCGAATGGTTGCCGAGCGGATGCTGCGCGGCGGAGTTGAAGTACGTTTCGTTGAGCGCGCGGGGAAAATCCTTGCGGCAGGTTAGCGAGAGGTCAACCGGCGCAGCCATAGCGGCGGCGGTGCTGGTGGCGAGAAAACCTCGGCGATTCATTACTGAGCCTCCTTTACACGCTGTTCGAATACAGTTCGTGCCTGCCGGAACTGGCCGATGACGTGAGCCCGCTCTTTTTCCGAACGCCAGCCAGGGTGGGCCTGGGCCTGCTTGGTGATGTCATCAATCCACTGGATGAAGTACTCGGAATCGGCCTTGGAGCGGATGGGCTGGCCACCCTTGTAAACATAGACGGGACTGGTCTCGCCGACGATATAGCTGTCGTCGATGGGATGCTGTGGCTTGGAATTGGAGGCACGCACGGTGAGCCAGCCGCTGCGGTCAATGGGAAGGCGCTTGCGGATGGGGCTGCCGTCGCTGGACGCAATGACTTTGCCATTGAAGAAAACTTCCAGCTTTTCGATAGGGACGATGGACTGCGCACTGGCGTTGACTTCCACGGTACCGGTATCGGCGGACAACTGGATCTCATCGCCGGGGATGTGGCCGTCAACGTTGAAGGCCAGCAGCGGGCCATTGGTGACGAACGTGCGTCCGCGGCGGATGGCATCCACATAACGTGGCCACTCAAGCTTGTCACCGACGTAAGCGTAGAGGCGGCTGGATCCGATGATGGGCGTGGAGTGCAGGCCGAGGATGGAGTCTTCCCCGGCGGAGGCGGTGATTTTGAAGCCGCAGTTCAGCGCCCGATGCCAGATCCTGGCCGTGTTGGTGAAGTGCGCGGCACTGGTGTGGACTTCCAGGTATTCGAAGGTGCCCAAGGCCAGGTCCACGGGAAAGCCGCGGGCCACACCGTATCCAGACTTCGGCGGATCACCGGACCAAGGGTGGACATAGCCGGCGATGGCTCCCTGCTTGCGGCCGGCAAGGAACATGTCGGTATTGCTTGGGTACAGGCTCTCGATGGCGGAGCCTTCATAGCCGGTGGTGAACGGCGAGAGCAGATGTTTGGTGAGATTGATGAAGTTGATATGGCCATAGAAGGGCGGGCGGTACTCTTCGCCGAAGGAGAGAATCTGCTCCGCGTTGGTTAGCTCATGCGGCTTACCGGTGAAGAACTGATGGTCAAAGATGCGGTGGTCTTTGTTGCAGACCTTTTCGCCAACGACATCGAGATCTTCGGCGCGCGCCATCATCATGAGGTTCTCCGGCGTGTTGTGGAGATTGCCGGCGTAGTTCATGTGGACGTGATCGGAAGCGCTCCACCAACCGCCAGCATTCATGCTGGTCAGCCGCTCCAGATCGATATTCGCGATCGCCACTTCGTCCTGACGGATGGACACTTTCTTCACTTGCGGAAGGTATTCCAGGCCTTTCGCAACTTCCAAAGTGGCCTCGCCAGGCGGGAGGTCCACAATGAACTTGTCTTCCGCATGGAAGAAATCGCGATGGGCGTGGCGGCCCGCCACGCGGTGATAGGCTGTCGCAGGGGCGTACGATTTTCCGTCGGCACCGCGCAGATAGAAGCGCGCCGCGCCGCGCACGCGGACTTCGAGTTTGCCCATAGGCCTGCGCCAGACCCGGCGTTCGATCTCGACCTTGTCATCCTCGCCGCCATAGGTGCGTAGGACCCGCAGTTCGGAGATGCCGTGGCGGTTGGAGATGTAGGCGATGCGCTCGCCGTCAGGGGACCAGCGTGGGTCGAAGTGGTCCCAATCGCCGAACGTCATCTGGTAGGGCTCGCCGCCGGCCACTGGCAGGACATAGAGATTGTTGAACTGTGAGCCGCGGTGCGAGCTGTAGAGGATGCGCTTGCCGTCGGGCGAGTACTGCGGCTGGGTGCGGTAGAGCGTCTCTTCCTGCAGCACCTTGGCGGCGGTGGCCATGGCATTGGCAACCACTTTCGCGCGCCAGATGGCGCCGGAGCCGAGAGGAATGCCGCGATTGGAGACCAGCAGCATCTCCTTGCCGTCGGGCGACCAGTTGGGCGAGATGTGGTCGTCGAAAGGGCTGAAATAGAGGCGTGCCCGGCCGAAGCTGTTCTCGGCGGTGATGCGCGCGGGCTGGCCCGTGGTGCCGTTGTCAAAGGGCATGGTGTAGATCAGGAAGCCGTTGGCACTGCGCCCGGCGCCCTGCATGCCTCGGACGAAGGCGATGCTCTTGCCATCGGGAGAGAACACGGGGTCGGCATAGATGTCGGAACCGCGGGTAAGTTGCGTGGTCTCTTTGGTGGCAACGTTCAAGAGCATGAGATTCACGCCGTTGGCGTCTTCTCCGGTGAAGACGACGAAGCGTCCATCCGGCGACCAGGCGGGGGCCGAATCATAGGTGGCGTTAGCGGTGAGTTCGTATGCGGTGGTGTCACCCAGTCTGATCTTCCAGAGCGAGCCAGACATGCCGAACGCAATTTCTTTTCCATCCGGCGACCAGGCCGGCCTCCAGGGCGTGCTCGCCGATTGCGGTACGTAGTAGCTGTACATGTAACCGGAGGCGAATGGCGCACGTTTGATCTGCGCAGGGGCAGCCATCGCCAACAGCAGAAGAGCGAAGAGAGAGGCGCGGTACATCGTGAGTCATTATAGTGTTCTACATGCTGGTGATTGATTGTCACGCGCACATTACTTCCTTCGATGAGAAGCGATACCCTCCGAAGGCCGACCCCTTTCGACCACCGCAGTGGGTGGGCTCGCTGGAGCATCTGCATCATGTCAGCCAGGCTGCGGGTGTGTCGGCGGTGCGCGCGATTCAGACGGTCAGCTTCTATGGCTACGACAACCGATACCTTTGCGATGCGACGCGGGTGAATCGCGACTGGGTGTGCGGTGTGTGCACGCTGGATCCGGATGATCCGCGGAGTCCGGGGTTATTGAAGTCGTTTGTGAGGCGGGATGGCGTGAAGTCGCTGCGGAGCATTCCGTCACCGAAGGCGAAGTCTTTCGATGCCGCGAGTGTGCGGGCGCTGTGGAAGGTGGCGGTGGATGAGGGGATTACGATTGATCTGTTTCTGATGCAGTACGGGATGGTGGAAAGCGCGGTGAAGATGATGCAGGCGTTTCCGTCGCTGACGTATGGGTTTTGTCACTGCATGGATTTGAAGCCGGGGCCGAACTTTGGGCGGGATCTGAAGGCGGTGCTGGATCTGGCGCGGTTCAAGAACTTGTATGCGAAGGTGGATTTTATCGGCACCGGGACGCAGCAGCCGTTTCCGTGCGAGGATCTGCAGGATGCGGCGATGCAGGTAATTCGGGCCTACGGCGCGGAGCGATGTTTGTGGACGAGCAGTTATCCGAATGAGATCTGGACGCCGAAGATCACGTACGCGGAGCATCTGCGGTTGTTCACGGAGGTGCTGCCGCTGCGGGCGGCGGAACGGCGGATGATTTTGGGGGAGAATGCGCGGGGAATTTGGTTTAGGGATTCGGCGTTCCTTTAACGCACTTTCCTCACGAAAACGAACTTCTGTCCGTCGGCCGTCACATCATACTTCGCCACCCACGGAGACTCGTCGGGGAAGTTGCCCATCATGCCCGGTGCCGCGAACAGCCGCTTCACTGGGCCGGGCTTGAACTCGCCTTCGGTGGAGACCTCAACCGACACCATGGCGTCGCCCATCATGTAGAACAGTTCCTTGCCATCGGCACGCCAGCGGGGGCCGCCACCGCCGCCGCCCCAGCCGTTGGCAAGCTCGCGCGAGACCTTCCAGCGCTGGGAAGGATCGGCCACGCTGGCCACGTAGACTTCGAAGGGCCCACCCTCGTTGGAGACAAACGCGAAGTAGCGGCCATCGGGTGAATAGCGGCCGCACTCGGTCCAGTAGCGCGCTCCGGGAAACACGGGCTTCGGTTTCGGCTCGCCTTCCAGGTTCAGCAGGTAGAGATCGCGCTTCTTGTCGGCCTGTGTGTAGAGCAGCCACTTCCCATCGGGCGAGACGCTGCGCGGATACTGGCTGGCGGGCTGTTTCAGCAGGAGCGACTCGCCGCGAAACAGCTCGTACTCGCCCGTGCGGGTGCTGTTCCAGACGATGTCTTTGCTGTTGGGACCCCAGACGGGGAAGTTGTCATTGCCCTTGGCCGGCGAATGGGCGCGCTTGTTGCCTGCGGCAATGTCGTGGATCCAGACGTCACGATCGTTCACTTCGCCATCGCGTGCCGAGACGGCGATCGACTTGCCGTCCGGCGAGATCTCCGGGAAGAACATGGCGTTCTGCACGGCGCCGACGCGGCCCAGCACCTTGCCCGTGCGATCCACCCAGACCATTTCCTGCGGCATGTCCTGTGCCGTCGGCTGCTGAAGAAACAGTAGGAATAGTACGATCATTGGCCCGCCTCCGCCGCGCGCTGCATCATCTTCGCACGCGCTTCCCGATAGAGTTTCTCGGTCTCCTGCCGCTCGGCCTCATTGTTGAAGGCCAGTTTCGTCGCGCGCTCCAGTGTGCGGTCGATCCACTGCACGAAATACTCCGCGTCGGCCCTGGAGCGCACCGGTTTGTCATCCACGTTGATCCACACCGGCATGGTAGCGGCAAAGGGAAAGGGCCGTCGGATGGGATCCCGTGTATACTTCGCCTTCACCTGAACCGAGATCCAACCGCTACGATCCAGTGTCATAGTCTTGACATTCCCCAGCGACACTCCATTGTGCATCACCTCAATGGACTCCACCGGCGTGATGGACTTGACGTCCACCTCCACCTTCACGGTATGTTTGCCGGCCGGCAGACGGATCTCATCGCCCGGCTCCTTGCCGTTCACCTTGAGTAATACCAGCGGGCCGGAGGTGACGAAGGACCGGCCGGCGCGGAAGTCGGCCATCCATTTGTCGTAGTCCAGGCGCGGTCCGCTGCGCACGTAGACGCGGTTCGAGCCGAGGATGTAGCTGCGATAGAAGTTGGGGAAAGCATCTTCGCCGGCGCTGGCCACCACTTTGTAGCCGCAGTTCCAGGCCTTATACAGAGGCTCCATACCGGTGAGTGCGTTGGCTTCGACGAAATCTACGTTACCCAAGGCAAGGTCGACGGGAAAGTGCGGTCCGGCGCCATGGGCATATCCGGCGAGCCCACCCTGCTCCCTGGCGACGCGCGCGGGCGTGGTATTGGAGGGGAAGATGGAGTCCACCACGGTGTTCTGATAGCCGACGTAATCGGGAATGACCAGGTGCTGTTTCAGGTTGAGGTAGGCAGCGTGACCCCAGAACGGCGGATGGTATTCCTGGCTGTGAAACAGGAGGCGCGTTGCCGTGGAGACCTTGTCGATAGCGCCGGTGAAATGACCCACGTCGGGAATGCGCTGTTCCTTGTTGCAGATGAGGTTGTTCAGAACATGGATGTCTTCGGCTTCGGCCTGTTCCATCAAGCGGCGCGGCGTGTTGAAGTAGACGCCGGCGTAGTTCATATGGAAGTGATTGTCGCCATCCCACCAGCCGCGCGCAGCCATGTTGTCGATTCGCTTCAAGGTGACGGTGAGCTGGTTCTTCGCACCCGCCGCGACGTCGATCTCCTTCTGCACGGGTTGAAACTCGAAGCCTCGCGAGAAGGCGAGAGTCGTCTTGCCGGGCGGCAGGTCGATTTCAAAGTCGCCATCGGAATGGAAGTAGTGGTATTCGCCGGCCTGGTCCATGTGATCGAACATGAGCCAGTCGGCACGGAACCAGCTCTCCGTGGGTGCGTAGGCACGTTCGTCGGAGGCCGTCAGGTAGACCCGCGACCGCAGCGGCTGCTTGGTGGCGGCGTCCAACACGCGCACGTGAAGTTTCGCCATGGCGCGCTTGTAGAGCAGGCGCTCCGGCTTCACCTGCTCCATCTTTCCGCCGAACCAGTGCCACAGCCACAGGGCCGTGTCGCCCGTTTCGTTGGAGATGAAGGCGATGCGTGCGCCGTCGGGAGACCAGCGCGGCGTGGTGCGATCGAACTCGCCGTAGGTTAAAGGGAAGGCATCGCCACCCTTGGGCGGGATGGCCCACAACTGCTGCCATTGCCTGCCCAGGTAGGAGCTGTAGACCAACTTGGCCCCATCGGGCGACAGCGTGGGCCGGGCTTTCCAGGTGGTCTCTTCGTAGTGAAATCGTGTGAGCGGCGCACCGGGCTCGGCACGCATGCGGTAGAAGCCTCCCGAGCCATGCTTGTTGTCGCGGTTCGAGATCAGGATGAGTTCCTTGCCGTCGCGGGTCCAGGTGGGATGAATGTGCAAGGCCCATTTGCCGTAATAGACGGTGGGCGGCACCAATTCGAAGTCTCGGGTGAGCTGCACGGGTTGCGACGGTACGCCGGCACGGAGCGACATCGTATAGATGTTGTAGTTTCCGTTCGGCCAAGTGGACACGTAGGCGATCCTGGAGCCGTCAGGTGACCATTCCGGCTCCACGTTGATGGAGTTGCCGAAGGTCAAGGCGCGATTCTCCCCGGTCTTGAGATCGAGCAGGCGGAGGTGGATCTGCTCCTGCGCGTCAGATGTGTAGACAAGGTAGCGGCCGTCAGGCGACCAGGCGGGCATGCCCGCATAACCGGGGTCTGCGGTCAACTCGTGCGCGGTGGTCTGGCCCAATCGAATCTTCCAAATAGAGCCTTTCATGGAGAAAGCAATCTCTTTCCCGTCCGGCGACCAGGTTGGGAAATTCGGGCCATTGGTGATTTGCGGAAGGTAGCACTCCAGCGTGTAAGGCTCGCCTGTCATGATCCGCGAGAAGACACGGCGCTGGGTTTGCGCCGGCAATAGCGAGGTGAGCAACAGCACGCCCAACAGAAGTGGCATACCCGCTGATTCTAGACTATGTGCGTTAGACTGAGAGACCAAGAAAGGCGCTTAATGACCATGAATCGCCGGCAACTGATCCTGGCCGCCGCCGCGCCTGCCGCGGGCTCCGCGGCAACGTCGAAGGCCGCAGAGTTCGCTTCCTATCGCAATGAATTCCCGCGCGCGACGCAGCAGGTTTACCTGGATGCCGCGGCGAACATGCCACTTCCGAAGTTCGTAGCCGAAGGCATGCGCCGCTACATGGACTTTCACATGTATGGTCCGGGGGAAGGACGTGGCGAATATGCGAGCAAGGCCACGCGGGAAGTGAAGCCGCTCTTCGCCAAGCTGATCAACGCCAAGCCTTCGGAGATCGGCTTCGTCGTCTGCACCAAGGCGGGTGAGGCGGCCGTGGTCAATGGTCTGCGCATCCAGGAGTCGGGCGGCAACTTGGTGTCCAACGACCTTCACTATGCGGGATCCATTCACGATTACATCGGCCGGCGTAAAGCGGGCATGGATGTACGCATCGTGAAGCATCGTGATTGGCGCATCGACATGCGTGATATGGAGAAGGTTGTCGATAAGAAGACGAAGCTGATCTCGATCACGCTGGTGTCGAACGTGAACGGCTGGGTGGAGGATGCCAAGGCGATCACGGCACTAGCGCACGCACATGGCGCCTATGTGTACGCCGATATCATTCAGGCCGCCGGCAGCGTGCCGGTTGACGTGAAGGGGCTCGGACTGGACTTTGCCGCCTGCTCCAACTACAAGTGGCTGCACGGCGCACGTGGGGCGGGGTTCCTGTATGTGCGTGAGGAGTTGCAGGGCAAGGTGGTGAAAGATCTCAGCCACCCCGGTTATGTTCACTTCAACTACGCTCCCTGGGTTCCCGAACGGGATACCGCAGCCGATGAGTTTCCCTATATCGCGCAGAAGGACGCGGGTCGCTATGAACCGGGCAATGTCAGCTATGTGGCCTATGCGGGGCAATATGAAGCGCTGAAGCGGCTGCTGGCGGTTGGTGTTGACAATGTTTACGCCTATACCAAGCCGATGTGTGACCGGCTGAAGAAGGAATTGCCGGGGCTGGGATACAAGCTGATCACGCCATTGGATGCACCGAGTTCCATCGTAGTGGTTCAGGCGAAAGACTTGAAGTCGACCGAACAGAAGCTGCGCAAGGCCAATGTGCAGGTCACGACCACGGGTGCCAACCGGGTGCGCGTGTCGCCGGCGCTTTACAACAACATGGACGACATCAACCGGCTGTTGTCGGCGCTGGCATGAATCCGCTGCTTGCCGCGCTAGTGCTGGTAACGGTGGGACAGGATCCAGCGGTCTCTCGCGATGGCCGATGGCTCGCGTACGTTGCCGACACCGGCGGGCTGTGGATTCGCGCGTACTCCGGTGGAGATCCGCGCCAAGTTGCGGCGCAGGGGAGTGCGCCGGCGTTCTCTCCCGATGGCGGCAGCCTCGCCTTCCGCGGGAAGGACGGCGTGTACGTATCAGCCGTGGCGGGTGGAAGGTCCCGACTGGTGGCGTCGGGCGGTGAGCGGCCGCGCTATTCACCGGATGGCAAGCAGATCGCGTATCACAGCGCGTCAGGGCTCTATTTGGTTGCCGCGAGCGGCGGACAAGCGCGGCAGGTGCACCCCGGAGGCAAGCATGCGGTGTGGTCCCCGGACGGCAGCAGGCTGCTGTTCCAGGCGTGCCGTGGTGAATCCTGCGATTGGTTGGTGAGCCCCACCGACGGAAGCAAGACGACGGTTGCCGCGCAGGGGAGAAACGCTACTCCTGAGCTCTGGATGGCCTCCGATCAGATTTTGTTTACGGAGAAGAACCGGCTATGGACGGCCGGTCTTGCCGGGGGACCGCCACGGCGCTTGACAACAGCTGACCACGATGAGCGCAGCCCGGTGCTGGCGCCCGATGGAACCATTCTCTACACCAGCATTGAGGAGAACATCGACGTCTACATGATGCGTCTGGATGCGGATCGGGGGATCGCGAAAGGAGCGCCTGCGCGCATCACCAACGACCCGTCGATTGACCAGCGGCCCAGCCTGTCGCGGGACGGCCGCAGAATCGCCTGGGAGACAAGCCGCGGGGGCAACTTCGAAGTGTGGGTGAAGGATCTGGTGTCCGGCGCGGAGCGAGCCATTACCAGCGGCCCGCTGCGCGAGCACATGCCGGCCGTGTCGCGCGACGGTGCAAGACTGCTCTACGACGCCCATGACGGGGAGACGGTAACCGTGTTTGCAGCGGACTTCCAGGGCGGCCAAGCCGTGAAGATTATCACCGAGGACGTGGGCCAGGGGTCATTCCAATGGACGGCATCCGGCCGCGAAGCGCTCTATTTCCATCGCGCCCCGCCCGGCACTGTCGGACTCCTCAATTTGGAAACGAAACAGCGCACTCCTCTGCTGCGGCATCCCAAGTTCAACCTGTCTCTGGCCGATGCCCGCCTGTCGCCGGATGGACGCTGGATCGCCTTCCCGGTGCCGTATGCCGCACACCGGTCCCGATTGGCGGTGGCGCCGGTTACGGCGGGCAAGGTCATTGAAGACGAGCGGGATTGGACGTACGTGACGCCGGAGGTGTGGAACGCCTCACAGCCCGAGTGGTCTCCCAGCGGCAGATGGCTCTACTTTCTTTCCGATGAGACCGGCAGACTGGCGGTGCATGCTCTGAAGCTCTCGGCATCCAAAACGCCGGTTTCTGGAGCGAAGCTGATTCTGGACCTGGGCGACACGAGTACCAGCATCAGCGAGATGCGTCCCCGCGACATCGGTCTGGCCATTGCGAAAGATAAGTTGGCGCTGGGTGCGGCGACCCGCACAGGCAAACTATTCTCTATTCGCCCTTCCGCTCCACAAGCGACGCGATAACTGGGCAGTCGCAAGCCCAAACAGGGCGGCCGAAGACGCCCTGTTTGGAATGCAACGAAAGCGCTAGAAGATGTACTTCAGAGCAAACTGAAGGTTGCGCATGTTCGTGCGAGTGCCGCCGATTACGCCGAAGTTGCCGCCGCCATTGGTGATGTTGCCGGCCGAATCGCGTTGGATCTGGCCGACGTTGGTATCGGGATTGCCCCAGTTGGGATGATTCGGAAAGTTGAAGGCTTCAAAGCGGAACTGGAGCGTGTGGGTCTCGGTGATGCGGAAGTTCTTCAATGTCGAGAAGTCCCAGCCGAAGATAGACGGGCTGATCAGCGTGTTGCGGCCCACGTTGCCGAAGGTGCCGAATGCCTGAACCGTGTAGGCGGCCGGATTGAACCAGCGCTGCGGGTCGCGGCTGGGGAGGTTGGGATCGACACCGGCGTTGTAATTCGGGCGGTCGAAGCCGGCGCCTGTGTTGGACCGGTCACTGCCACTGGTAACAGTGAGCGGGAACCCTGAGCTGATGGTGAAGATGGAGCCTACCTGCCAGCCACCGGCGATGGCTTCGAGGAAGGAATTTTCGATGTTCAGGCCGCGGCCTCTGCCGACCGGAAGATCGTAGAGAACGGACGTGACCGCACGGTGGCGGGTATCGAAAGACGAGTAGCCGCGCTCGCAACGCATGCAGTAGCTGTTCTGCGGGAAAAGCGTGTCGCCGTCGTTGACGCGGATGCCCGAGGTTTCGTCAATCGACTTGGCCCAGGTGTAGGAGACCAGGGCACTCAACCCGTTCGAGTACTTCTTCGTGAGCTTCATGCCAAGCGAGTTGTAGTTGCCGCGGCCGCCGTTATCGACCAATTGGATGCGGCCAAAGTTCGGGTAGGGTGAGCGGCTGATGACCGAACCGGTGGCACCCGGGATGGCTTCATTGACCGCGCGAAGCGATTCGAGCTTACGGGACACCGAGCCGAGGTAGCCGGCTTCAAACGCAAGATTCTGGCCAAACTCACGCTGCACGTTAAACAGATACTGCATGACGTAGGGCGTGCGGCGGTCATAGAGATTGGAGAACGCATACGGTTGCGGGACCTGGGCAAAGGCGCCGGCGATTTCGCGAAACGCGTTGCTCCATTGGCGATTCGGGTAGTCGCTGACGGCTTCCTGACGGAAGCGGCCGGCGATGTTGCGTGCGAGGTCAAAGCGAGGGTTACCGGTGTCCTGGGTATAGAACATACCGGCGCCGGTGCGGATGACCCATTTGCTGTTGGGGCTCCAGGTGATGCCGATGCGCGGGGCAAAGTCGTTGTTATCGCGCTTGACCAGACGGTCGCCGAGGCGGCCGTCCTGGACGACGGTGATATTGGGCCAGCGGACGAGGATGCCGTCGTAGGGGTTGGTGCCGTTGCCCTGGCGCACGAAGACGGGGTAGCGGTTGAGGTCCGCTACGTTGGGCGTGTTGTCCATGTAGGGGATGGCCGCGGAGAAGAGCTTGCCGGTAGTGTCTTTCCAGGGCGGGGTGTTCTCATAGCGCAGTCCGAGGGCGAGTGTGAGCTTGTTGGTGATCTTCCACGAGTCGTCAATGTAGAGGTTGAAGGATGTGGCGCGGAAGCGGGCGCTACCAATGGCGACGGCGGTTTCGGGGCGGCGAATTTCGCCAAGCAGGAAGTCGGCAAAGGAGTTGCCGCCCACACCCGTGGGCCCCTGTTTGGTGGCATTGGGCTCAAAGCCAAAGGATCCGCGGGCAAACTGATTTCCGTCCTGATTGAAGTGATCGTTGCGGATTTCGCCGCCGAAGCGGATGGTGTGGCGGCCCTTAATCCAGGAGGTGTTATTGAGGAACTGCATGGAGCGGTTCTTGTTCTCGTAGGGGCCTTCGGAGTCGTCTCCGAGACCGGAGTAGCCGGCGATGCCGATGGAAGGGATGCCCCACGTGATGGGAGCTCCGGTGGCCAGGCCGGGGATGGCAAGTTCCTTCACCACATCGCGCACGCCAGCGAGTTCGCGCGCCGTCGAGTTGTAGAAGCGGGTGTAGCCGAAGCGCGTTTCGTTGACGATGTTGGGCGTAAGGGTGCGCGTGTTAGTGCCCATGTACTGTTCCACATTGGTGAGTACCTGGAAGCCGTTCAGGCGCAAGCCATCGTTAAACTGCACTTCGTCGCCCCAGCTATAGCGTCCGGACCACTGCGAGGCGGAGGACTCGACCATGTCCATGCGGAGGATGAACTGATCGCGGTTGATGGGCGCGCCCTGGGACTGCTGGTAGTTCTGGGCTGCCGTACCAGTGAGGTTGGGCAGGCGGTAGAACTCGTCACGGAGCCGCTTGGAGGTGGGATCGATGCGGCTGGCGGGAATGACGTTATTTGGGAAAGGCGTGGAGGTAACAGCGTTACCGGTGCCGGTGCGGGTTCGCGGGTCGAAGACGCCGCCGGTCAAACCGGAGAAATCGCCGTTCTGGTAGGCGGCGCTGGGCAGGACGTAGAGAGACTGAGTGGAGCGGCGCTGGCGGAAGGCTTCGTAGTTTCCCATGAAGAACAGCCGGTCTTTGCCGTTGAAGATTTTGGGAATGATGACCGGGCCGCTCAATGTGCCGCCGTACTGATTCCACTTAAAAGGATCCTTAGGCGGGCGGGCGCTGCGGAAGGCGTAGTTCTTGGCGTCGAGCTTTTCGTTGCGAAGAAACTCGAAGGCGGTGCCATGAAATTGATTGGAGCCGCTTTTCGTGAGCACGTTGATCTGGGTGGTGGCACGGCCGAACTCGGCGGGGTAGACGCCCGTTTGGACCTTGAATTCCTGTAGCGCGTCGATGGAGGGTTGGATGACGAAGGTGTTGAAGTTGGGATCGGTGTTCTCGACGCCATCGAGCGAGTAGTGGTTGAAGGCGCTGCGCTGGCCGCCGACCGAGATGCTCTGCTCGGCACGGAAGGCGCCCTGCCGGGAACGGGCCTGGCCGGCGCTGGGGAAGCCCGTGGAGGTGTTGGGCGCGAGCGAGACAAGTTGCAGGTAGTTCCGTCCGTTGAGCGGCAGTTCCACGATCCGCTTGTTTTCGACAACGGTGCCGATGGTCGCGTTCTCGGTGGTCAGCAGTTGGACCGAGCCGGAGACTTCGACGGTCTCCGCAACCGAACCTACGGCCATCTCCAAGTCGAGGCGGACGGTCTGCTGCACCTGCACTTCGATTTTGGCGGTGTAGGACTTGAAGCCGGACTTCTCGGCACGGACGTTATAGATGCCGGGAGCAAGCGATGGAAAGCTGTAGATGCCTGCTTCGTTCGAGGTAGTGGAACGTTGCGCGTTGGTGGCGGCGTTGGTGGCGGTAATTGCGACGGCCGGCACAAGAGAGCCGGTGGCATCCTTTACTTCGCCGGTGATCTCACCGAAGGTCTGGCTGAAGGCCGGCAGGCTGGCTGCAATGGAAAGAAAGACGAGTCCGAGGATTCGCTTGTGGCTCACGAGTTCACTCCCTGGTGCCCCTGAAATTCGAAATAAGGTCAGGGCTCATCAAATCTCCGAACAGGGTGGTCCGGCAAGGTCGGGTACGGTACGGCACCGCAGCACGCGAGGGGAGGTCTCTCTATTTTTCAGTCACTTGTAGGCCGGAGGAAGGAAACGCGCGGCTTCGGCACCGTACCTGTTCGCAAGGGAGGGCGTTGTTTACCAGTAGTGGACGGCCAGGACGCGCGGGGGCCCCGGAGTACCATCAATCACCTTGGTACCCAGCACGAACTGAACGTTCTGCCGGCGCCATTGGGGCGAATTCGCCGCAAGAGCCGCACCGATGTAGTCGGGCTGGGTGACGAATTCACCGGCGGCGAGTGTTCCATAGTTCTCGATGCCGGCGACGGAGATGACAGTGCGCTCGGTGCTGGGGTCGAAGACGCGGGTGACAATGGCGAAGTCCTCGCTCATCGTTGGGCTGATGGGCTGGGCCACCTTCCAGAGCGGGGTGGCTGGACTTCGCCGGTCGATGATGCAGTTATAGGCCACGCCGTTCACGGTGCGGCGTTCGAAGAGAAAACGCAGTTCAGCGGTAACGCGGAGGGACCAGGTGTTGTTGAAGGCTCCGATGGCGACCAGCGGGGTGTGGCGGAGTTGGGAGTAAGTGGTGCTGGCCACCGACACCAACTCGTAGGGACGGCCTTTGGCCTGGATCCAGGAGGCCACCCGAAAGCCGGAGAGGGCATCCCGCAGGTAGAGGAACTCGGGAGCAACCCAGGCCAGTTCGGCCGCCTTTACCGTCAGGGCAGCGGCTTCGGGAGAACGGGCGGCCGGCCCGCTCAGGGCACGGGTCAACTCCTCGGTACGTGGACCGATGAAGCGGAACAAGCGGGTGGGCTGGCCGATGCAGATCTGGATGGTCTTTCCATCGCGGAACAGCGGCTCCCAAAAGGCATCCAATTCGGTAGCAGGGCTGCGTTGGTTGAACCAAAGATAGGTGCCTGCGGCGGCCAGGAGCAGGGAGGCGGTGGCGGCAAGGGCGAACGCGCGCTTCCCGACTCGTCTTGGCGGCGGCGGAGGTGGAGCGGCGGAGAGTTCCCGGAGGGGTGCGTCGAGGCGTGGCAGGTCGACAGGCGGGACGTCGATAGGTGGGACGTCCAGCCGTGGTGCTTCGACAGTGGCGAGTTGTGTTTCGGGGACGAAGACAGGCTGATAGGATCCGGTAGGCAGTTCGATGCGGAGTTCGAAGGAGTGCTGATGTTCCAGGTAGTACTGTGCCAGTCTCTTGCGCACGTCAATGGCGGCGTTGCGCACAATGGGATCCTGCGCCGTATCGTAGGCGGTGTCGCGGCTGAAGACGGCCGCGCCGATGCAGCGTTCCTTGAGCGAGTCGGCCTCGCCAGCCAACTGGGCTTCCACCACATAGCGGAGCAGGGACTGGCTGCGTTTGCTGTTGCGGAAATGCGGGCTGGCCAGCACTCTGGCCAACTGCAGGTGCACCGAGGCTGCACTTACTTTGGGGCTTGCGTCGCCGCCGGCAGGGGCGGCATCAGCATTGGTTGGGCGCACTTTCAGACGGTATCATACCTACGGTCGGCGGTCATCGCAATTCCTTGAGAAGCAACGCTGTTTCAGGCCTCAACGACGGTCGCGTACGGTCCAGGACCTATGGGGGATGGGGTGGACACTGGTAGACTTCTGGAAAAATCGGAAGACTCCGATCGCAAGGATCCTGTCATCACTGTGAGTACACTCAAAGGGCTGCGCTGGTGGATGATCACTTTGATCATGCTGGGGTCAGTGATCAATTACCTGACGCGCAGCACGCTGGCCGTTGCAGCCTCCACCGTTCTGGGCGAGTTGCAGATTGGCGCCAGGGAGTACTCCTGGATGGTGAGCGCCTTTCAAGGCGCGATCATGATGCAGCCCGTGGCGGGGTACGTATTGGACACGGTAGGCCTGCGCATCGGCTTTGCACTGTTCGCGGTTGCCTGGTCATTGGTGAACATGGCGCATGCGCTGGCGGGCAGTTGGCAGGCGCTGGTGGGTCTGCGGGCACTGCTGGGTTTTGCCGAAGGCTCCGCGAATCCGGCGGGAATGAAGGCAACGGCGGAGTGGTTCCCAGCCAAGGAGCGCGGGGTGGCCGGCGGCATTTTCAATATTGGAGCATCGGCAGGGTCGATGCTGGCGCCACCGCTGGTGGCTTGGGCGATCCTCACATACAACTGGCGTGCGGCGTTCCTGATTACGGGGGCGTTGGGCCTGGTGTGGGTAGTGTTGTGGCTGTGGGGCTACCGGTCGCCGGAGGAACATCCCGCCTTGTCGGCCGAGGAGAAGGAGTACATCACTTCGGGGCAGGAGCGGCACCTGGCGGGTGATGGGCAGCGTCCTTCGGCGAGGAGCATTCTGCAGCGGCGCAATTTCTGGGGAATCGCGCTGCCACGGTTTCTAGCCGATCCAACGTGGGGCACCTTGAGCTATTGGGTGCCGTTATACCTGACCAGCGTGCGGCACTTTGACTTGAAGCAAATCGCCCTGTTCGCTTGGCTGCCATTTCTGGCGGCCGACTTTGGCTGCATCTTCGGTGGCCTGGTCGCAATGCGGTTGCAGAAGGTTGGTGTCAGCGTAATCAACGCCCGGCGCTGCGCGTTCACGGTGGGGGCCGGTTTAATGCTGGGCGTTCCGTTCGTTGGCATTGTGGAGAGCCCCTACGCGGCCATCGCGCTGTTGAGTTTGGCCGGGTTTGCGCACCAGACGCTGTCGGTGACGGTAATTACGATGGCTTCCGATCTGTTTAAGAAGAACGAGGTAGCGACAGCCGCGGGCCTGGCGGGCACGTTCGGCAACGCGGGCGTTCTGATCTTTTCGCTGCTGATTGGCGGAATGGTGGCCACGGTGGGGTACACGCCCTTTTTCGTCTGCCTGGCATTGCTGGATCTGGTGGGCGCGATGGTGCTGTGGACGGTGGTGGAGGATCCGCAGTCGAAACGGAGTGCGGCGGCATGAGCGTGATTCACAACCCGATCCTACGCGGATTCAATCCCGACCCGTCCATCGTGCGTGTGGGTGATGACTACTACATCGCGACATCGACTTTCGAATGGTATCCCGGCGTGCAGATCCACCATTCGCGCGACCTGGTTCACTGGCGGCTACTATCGAGACCGCTGACGCGCCCGAGCCAACTCGATATGCGCGGGGATCCAGATTCCTGCGGAGTTTGGGCACCCTGCCTCAGTTACGCCGATGGACTGTTCTGGCTGGTCTACACCGACGTGAAGCGCTACGGCCGGACCACGCAAGCCGGCGCCGCTGGCGCCTCCATGCGCGACACCCACAACTATCTGGTGACCAGCCCGCGCATCGATGGCGAGTGGTCTGAGCCGGTGTTTCTCAACAGCACCGGTTTCGACCCGTCGTTGTTTCATGACAATGACGGCCGCAAGTACATCCTGAACTTGCGCTGGGATCACCGCCCCGGCCACTACCGTTTCGCCGGCATAGAGATTCAGGAGTATTTGCCGGGGGAGCGCAAGCTGTCCGGTCCCATCGATTTGATCTTCCAAGGCACCCCGATTGGCTTCACCGAGGCGCCCCATCTCTACAAGCGCGGCGCCTACCACTATTTGCTCACCGCGGAGGGCGGCACGTCGTGGGGCCACGCCGTAACGATGGCTAGGTCTCGAAACTTGCGAGGGCCATACGAGCTGCATCCCGATACGTACATCCTCACCGCGCGTAGCAGGCCAGATAGCAGCCTGCAGCGCGCCGGACATGCCGACCTGGTGGAGACCGCCGACGGCGAAACCTATATCACGTATCTATGTGGACGGCCGATTCCGAGCAGGGGTAGGTGCGTGCTGGGACGCGAATCGGCAATCCAGCGGATGGTGTGGCGTGACGATGGCTGGCTCTACACCGAAGATGGCAGCGGATTGCCGGCCGTGGAGAGCGCTGGTCCGAATCTCCCGCAGCAGGCGTTCCCCGTCTCGCCGGAGCGCGAAGAGTTCGAGGGCCCCGAATTGCCCATCGACTTTCAATGGCTGCGCACACCCTATCCGGAGCGCTTATTCAGCTTGACTACGCGGCCCGGGCACTTGCGTTTGTATGGCAGGGAGTCATTGGGCAGCCTGTTTGAACAGGCCTTGGTGGCACGGCGTCAGGTGTCGCATTGTTACACCGCTGAGACGGTTGTCGAGTTCGAGCCGGATCGCTTTCAACAGATGGCCGGCCTGATCTGCTATTACAACGGCAGCAAGTTTCACTATCTCTACATCACGCACGATCTGGAGTCGGGCAAGCACATCCGCGTGATGTCCTGCCATCCGGATCAGGTGCAGACCGACGTTTTTAGTGCGCCGGTACCCATTCCGGCCGGACAGCGCGTGTGTCTGCGAGTGGAGGTCGATTTCGAGCGCCTCTATTTCGCCTACCGGCTCGCAGGGGGCGACTGGAATTGGCTCCCCGGTCCGCTGGACGCGAGCATCCTCTCAGACGAGGCGGCGGCTGCGGGCACCGCGAACTTCACGGGTGCATTCGTCGGCATGGCCTGTCAGGACCTCTCCGGCACGCGGCAGCCCGCGGACTTTGATTACTTCCTGTACAGCCCGCGCAGCTACGTGGCCGAGCCTCGCACATAGGTTATCTTGGCTTCGCCGCGGAAGGGTCTGCTGCCGACGCAAAGGAGTCGATCTCACCACGGCCAGGACGGGTCCAGCCCCTCCGGAAGTGGGAGGAGAGGTTCTCACACTTATTCCGACCTGCCTTTCGATCGGGCCGGTGTCCCTTCCTGTTCGTTCTCGGAGACCAAGCAGCTTATAAAAAGCCACACTGCAGCGATGAACTCCGTGACCGCCGGACCCGAGGCCTGTACGGAATTGAAAACATGGTAGCGCTAACGGGATTCGAACCCGTATTTAAGCCTTGAGAGGGCCTTGTCCTAACCCTTAGACGATAGCGCCGCAGGCGGGGTCATTCCTGAGTATATCGCATACCTGGCTGCCGGGAGAACCATCGTACTGGCCGCCAACCAACAACCTGCGCGGGGCAAACCTGGATTGACACCCACCGCTACGTTCGATATAAAGGCGTGCCATACCCGCCTAACCAACTCTGGGTCTAGAGGAGAGCGATGCTGAAAGTTCGATCGTGGGCCTTGCTGGCCTGGCTCACCATGTTTGCTTGCCATGGCCAACAGGTAACCGGAATCCTGTCCGGCAGTGTACAGGACACCAGCGGGGCGGCCATCAGCGGCGCAAAAATCCGTTTGGTGAGTACAAGCACCGGGGTGCGCCGGGACATCACCAGCGACGAGTCCGGGAACTTCGTTGTGAGCGGCGTGGATCCGGCCGAGTATGTTCTTACCGTCCAGGCCGACGGATTCAAGACGCTCGAGAAGAAGGGCATCATCCTCACCGCGTCCGAACGCCTCCCCGTGGGGATTCTGCAATTGGAAGTCGGTGCACTCGAAGAGCGCGTTACCGTGGTGGCCGAAGGAGCCACGGTGCAGACCGCGAGCGCGGAACGTTCAGCAGCGATCACGGGGACACAGGTAGAGAATCTGCTGATCTTCGGCCGGTCGGTGGCATCGCTGGTTGCCCTGGCGCCAGGAGTCGTGGATCCGGTAGGCGCCGTGGGACGAGATCTGGGAGGCGGGTCGGCCACCAACTTCAACGTGCTGGGAAGCCGCGCCGCTGAAAACAACTTCACGGTGGATGGCGTGACGATGACGGCGGTAGGCGGAGCACCAAACGGGACCTTCGGCATCAGCGCGGAGGCCGTAGCTGAAGTGAAAGTGCTACTCAGCAACTATCAGGCGGAGTACGGGCGGCTGGCGGGCAGCAACGTGCAGATCGTATCGAAATCTGGTACCCGGAACTTCCACGGCGCGGCCATGTACTACAAGCGCCACGAGCAGTTCAACGCGAACAATTTCTTCAACAACACCCTGGGGCTGCGACGGCCCATCAACCGCTTCAACACCTATAGCTACAACATCGGAGGCCCCATCTACATTCCCGGCAAGTTCAATCGCGAGCGGGACAAGCTCTTCTTTTTCTGGAACCACGAGTACCTGCCTCGCAAGACCGCCAGCGCGATCCAACGAGTCACCATGCCTACCGCCCTCGAACGAGGAGGCGACTTCTCGCAAACGGTGGACGTGAACAACCGGCTGATCCCCATCACGGATCCCACCAACCGGCAGCCTTTCGCGGGGAATCGAATTCCGGCGAACCGGCTGGATCCTAACGGGCAGGCGCTATTGAACTTCTTCCCGCAGCCGAACTTCGTCAACCCAGCGGTGACGCTGCGTCAATACAACAACGTGGCGCAGTGGAGCGGCGCGAACCCGCTCCAGATGTTCACACTGAAGCCCGAATACTACCTGAGTGCCAAAGACCAGATCTCGGCAAGCATCAACGCACAGTTTTCAAGCAACGACTCTCCCAATGGCGCCCAAATGACCGCCCAGTTCCCGGTTTTCCAATCGGAAACCAAGAGCAAGGGTGGAATGTTCAGCGTGCACTATCGGCGTATTTTCTCGCCGACCGTTGTGAACGAGTTCATGGTCGGCTACGCATTCACCTTTGGTCCGCCTTCCTGGACCGACGAAGGCATCAAGGGCTTACAACGCGGCACCTATGGCTTCCTGGCGGGCTCGCTGACCCCATCCAACAATCCTCTGAACCTGATGCCGGCGATGAGTTTCGGCGGCGTAGTGGGGGCGGCCAATCTCACCTACGATGGCCGCTTCCCGTTCAATGGCGCGCGGAACGTTTATAACATCAGCGATAACATCAGCAAAACGTGGGGCTCCCACCTTCTGAAGGCAGGCTTCTTCCTGGAGCGCATGCGGCAGCGTGACGGGCCGTGGGCGAACAACTTCGCGGGCAATTTCGATTTCGGCCGCAACGTGAATAACCCCCTTGACTCGAACTACGCCTATGCCAACGCGGTGCTGGGCGTCTTCAACAGCTACACGGAAGCAAGTGCCCGCCCGGTGTCGCGCATCTATTCCCGCGGCGTGGACTGGTTTGTGCAGGACACCTGGAAAATCAGCCGAAAGCTCACACTGGACTACGGTGTCCGCTTTGCTTGGTTTGAACCGTTCTGGAACTTCAACGATGAAATGGCGGGCTTCGTACCGTCGCGGTATGACCCCGCTAAGGCAGTGCGGCTGATCAGGCCCGCACTAAACAACGGTGTGCGGATGGGTCAGAACCCCGTCACGGGCACTTTCCATCCAGCGTCTCTCATCGGGTTTATCGCGCCTGGCAGTGGCGACCCGGAGAATGGCATGGTCGTCACCAGCCGCGACAAGGATTACCCCCGCGGGCTGACCGAATCATCCGGCGTCAGAGCGGCACCGCGATTCGGGTTCGCCTACGATCCGTTTGGCAACGGAAAGACAGCGATTCGCGGAGGCTTCGGCATGTTCTATAACCGTGTGCTGGGAAGCACGGCGGCGGCCCCCACCAATGTCTTTTCCTACCCGCTGGTGCAATATCCGGTCGTGCAGTTCGGCACCATATCCACGTTCCGGTCGGCGCAAGGGTTTGCATCTCCGCCCGCTGTGACTGGCTGGGACCGCAACATCGACACGCCGACCGTCATGAACATGAGCTTCACCATCCAGCGCGACATCGGGTTCGGCACGGTGGTGGATGTGGGGTATGTCGGGTCGTTGGGACGCCACCTGGCCTGGCTGCGCAGTCTACAGGACATTCCCCTCGGCGCACGTTTCCTGCCGGCCAATGCAGACCCCACAAATCCGCGTGTACCGCTGCCCGACGCGTTTCTGCGGCCGATCCAAGGCTACAACGGCGTGGGGATGAATGAAGCGGCCGGTACATCGAACTATCACTCGCTGCAGGTCACGGCGAACCGGCGCTTTGCCCGGAACCTGGAGTTTGGTCTCGCGTGGACATGGTCGAAGGCGATGGATTATACCGACGGCGAGTGGGGAGCAATCAACACGGTGGCGCCATTGCGCGACTGGAACTATGGCTTGGCCGGTTTCGACCGCACGCATGTCCTCAAACTGAACTGGCTCTTCAGTACGCCCAACTTCCGCTTCGGCTTCAAGCCGATTGGCGCGGTGGTGAACGGATGGCAGGTATCGGGAATCCTCACATTCCAGAGCGGCGCTCCCGTGGGGATCGGCTATTCGCAGGTGGTAGCAGCGGACCTGAGTGGGACACCGAGCATCTCGCCGCGTGTGTTGGTTACTGGCAATCCGGTCCTGCCGAAAAACGAACGGACATTCAGTCGCAACTTCCGAACCGATGTGTTCCGTCTGCCCGCGGCCGGCACGTTGGGTACGATGTCGAAGACCCTGTTGCGCGGGCCTGGAATCAACAATTGGGATGTGGCGGTATTTAAGAACTTCCAGATCCGGGAAGGACTGCGGGCGCAGTTCCGGTCGGAATTCTACAATGCCTTCAACCACACGCAGTTCAGCGCGTTCGACACCGCGGCGCGTTTCGATGCGGCGGGCAACCAGGTGAATGCGCGGTTCGGCGAGTTCACCACGGCACGGGATCCGCGCGTCCTGCAGTTGGCCATACGGGTGCAGTTCTGATCGGGGGAATCATGAGTGGTTTTGCTGTGCTGCTGGTGCTGTTGGCCGGGCCGCCGGTGGCCGCTGGCAGCGACGCGGTCTGGGACAGCGAGATCGCCCGGTTGCTGCAGACCGGGTGCGCAGACTGTCACAGCGGAACGCAGCGGACCAGCGGTTTTTCCGTATCTTCGCGGGAAGATGTTCTGGCCGGAGGGGCGCGGCGAGGAGCAGCGGTGGTGCCGGGCAACGCCGGTGCGAGCCCACTGCTGAAGATGCTGAAGGGCGAACTGCAGCCCCGCATGCCGGTTGGCCGGCCAGCATTTTCAGCCGAACAGATCGCGCATGTGACAAAGTGGATCGACAGCCTTCCGCCCGGTGAGCGCACGGAGAAGAAGCAGCCCATGTGGGCATACCAGAAGCCGGTCGTCCGGCCAGTTCCGACTGTCAAAACCGCCAATTGGGCGCGCACGGATATAGACCGTTTTGTTTTAGCGAAGCTGGAGGCGAAGGGACTGACCCCGTCGCCACCAGCATCGGCCGCCACGCTGCTGCGGCGGGTGTATCTGGACCTGGTGGGGGTGCCGCCCACCCCAGACGAGGCGCGCAGATTTCCGGCATCGGCAACACCGGAAGCCGTTGGACAGTTGATAGACCGGCTGCTTGCCGATCCCCGCTTTGGCGAACGCTGGGGCCGGCACTGGCTGGACCTGGTGCGGTACGCGGATACGCAAGGCTTCGAAGCAGACCGCGAGAACTATCACATGTGGCGCTATCGCGATTACGTCATTCAGGCATTCCAGAACGACAAACCCTACGATCGCTTCCTGACCGAACAACTGGCAGGCGACGAACTGCCGAATGCCGGGCCGGAACAGTTGGTTGCCACCGGCTTTCTTCGGTTGACGCCGCGCTTCCAAGCCACCAATGCACAAGAGCTCCGGCAACTGTTTCTGGACGAAGTCACCGGCACGGTGGGATCTGTGTTTCTCGGGCTGACGGTGAAGTGCGCGCAGTGCCATGACCATAAGTACGATCCCATTCCGCAGAAGGACTTCTACCGGCTGCAGGCGTTCTTCGCAGCCATGGAGATGGTGGAGATGCCGGTGGCGTTCGAAGATGCGGCTCTGCGAACGCGATTGGCGGAGGCCACCCGAATCGCCGAGCAGAGGCTGGCGGAGGCACAGCAGCAGTTCAACGATTACCAGAGGCAGTTGATGGCGAAGGCGGAGGCCGCGGGCATAGTGTTGCCCCCAGAGAGTGACACGCGAGCGGCCCGGGGTTCCGACGATGACGACCCTGCCGGAGGTACAACGTTCGTCCGCAAGACAACGCGGCGGGTGGTGGAACTGGAACGGCGCATCGCCAAGGCCATTGCGAACGGACTGGTGCCCAATGCGGATGATCCTACGTTCACCATGCAGGAGAAGCAGGAGTACCTGCGGCTGCTGAGCTTTGTCGACGGCACTCGCGGCGGCCGCGACATGGGTGTGTATCCGCGTGAGTTGCGGCGCTATCGTCCGGCTGCACATGTCATTCGCAACATGCCGAATGATGCAAACCGGCCGGCATTTCCCGCAACGTTCGTGCGGATCAACGGCGAGTTTTCCCGCCTGGGCGAGTTCGTGCGGCCCGGCTTTCCCAGCGCGCTGACAGGTAATCAGGAAGCGGCCGCGCTGGGGTCAGACCGCTTCGGCAATGTTCGGGCGTGGCGGCTGCCGCTGGCGGCGTGGCTGACCAGCAAAGAGAATCCGCTGACAGCGCGGGTGATGGCCAATCGCATCTGGCAGCACCTGCTCGGCGAACCGATTGCCGGCACGCCCAGTGATTTCGGGCGGAACGGCTCGGCGCCGGTGAATCCGGAGTTGCTGGAACATCTGGCGCAACGCTTTATGGATCAGAAGTGGCGTATGAAGGCGCTGATCCGTGAAATCATGCTCTCAGCGGTGTACCAGCAGGCATCGGCACGCGTCTCCGCGAGAGAACAGAAGGAAGACCCCAACAACCTGCTGCTATGGCGACAGAACCGCAAGCGGATGGAAGGGGAGGTGCTGCGCGATTCGGTGTTGCACACCAGCGGGTTGTTGAACGAAAAACGCGGCGGCCCTGGCGTAATGATCAAACTGCCGGCGGCGATGAAGGAGCGGATGACCATCAAGAATCTGCCCAGTTGGATACCGGTGGAGGGAGTGGAGTCGCGGCGTAGGTCGGTGTACGTGTTCCAGCGGCGGCAGTTGGAAGTGCCTTTCCTGGCAACGATGGACGCGCCGGTGTTTCAGGCATCGTGTGAACGGCGGGCGGTCTCGACAACGGCGGTGCAGGCCCTGACCTTGTGGAATGACGAACTGACCACGGAGGCGGCCGCGCACTTGGCGGCGCGCACGGTGGAGCAGGTGGGGCCGGATGCCCGCGAGCAGGTAATCGCGGTGTTCCGGGCAATTCTCTCGCGGCCCCCGCGTCCGGAGGAACTGGCGCGTGCCCTGCCGCTGCTGGCACGGGAAGCGCAGGGCGGGTTGCAGGGATTATGCCGCGTGCTGTTGAACACGAATGAGTTTGCCTATGTCGATTGAAAACGGGCGAGGCTATTCGCGGCGAGAGCTTCTGGCGAGAGGCTGGAATGGAATCGGCGGGCTGGCGCTGGCGCACCTGTTAGCGCGTGAGGCGCAGTCGCAGCAGAATGTGCCGGGAGCGAAGAATCCGCATCACACGCCCAAGGCCAAGAACGTCATCTTTCTGTTCCTTTCGGGCGGCGTGAGCCAGGTGGATTGCTTTGAGCATAAGCCGGCATTGCAGAAGTACGCGGGCAAGCGACTGCCGGCGATGGGCGAGTTGGAAGGCGAATTGGCGTCCTTCCTGAAGCAGCCGCATGGTGCGGTCCCCCCACCATTTCCCCTGCGGCAATGCGGCTCGTCGGGCCGATGGATGTCGACTCTGTTTGAGCATCTGTCGAAGTCGGCTGACGATCTGGCATTTGTGCATGGGGTGAAGGTGGACAGCAACAACCACTCGCCGGCAACGATGCACGTCAACACAGGATCGCCGTTCCAAGGCAACCCCTCGGTGGGCGCCTGGGTGAACTATGGCTTAGGTTCAGAGAACCAGAATCTGCCGGGGTACGTGGTGCTGCACGATGCGCGGGGCGGTCCGGTGAACGGATCAGCGGTGTGGCAGAGCGGCTATCTGCCTGCCGCGTATCAGGGCGTGCCGTTTCGCAGTGCGGGCGAGCCGATCTTGAATCTGCAATCGCCGCCCGGTATCTCCAGCGAGCAGACGCGGCGGGAACTGGACCTGCTGCGGTATCTCAATGAGAAACACGCGGCCGAGCGCGGCGCCGCGGATGAGCTGGAGGCTCGCATCCAGGCTTACGAGTTGGCGTTCCGGATGCAGACGGAAGCTCCGGGCGTGGTGAACATCAACGAAGAACCGGCACACATCCAGAAGTTGTACGGGTTGGATCAGCCGGCTACCCAGTCGTTTGGGCGGCAATGCCTGATGGCGCGCCGGCTGGTGGAGAAGGGCGTGCGCTTCGTGCTGCTGGTGCATGGCTGGGAGAACGGCGTGTACAGCTGGGATCATCACAGCGACCTCAAGACTCTGCTGCCGGCACGGATTGGCGAAGTGGATAAGCCGGTAGCAGGATTGCTGCACGACTTGAGGCAGCGCGGTCTGTGGAACGAGACGCTGGTGGTGTGGACGTCGGAAATGGGACGCACCCCGTTCAACGAGGGCGCTGGTGCCAGCCTGGGCCGGAATCATAATCAGTGGGGATTGGTGAACTGGCTCGCCGGGGGTGGCGTGAAAGCCGGTGCGACCGCTGGCGGGACAGATGACTTCGGTCTGCGCGCGGCGGGCAACCCGATTCCCATTCGTGATGTTCATGCGACCATTCTGCATTTGCTCGGTCTGGAGCACACCATGCTGACACACCTGCATGAAGGACGATTCAAGCGGCTGACCGATACCGGTGGGGTGGTGTTACGCGAGATTCTGACATGAAGATCATCCTGGTACTGTTGCTGGCTTCGGTTTGCGGACTGGCGGAGAGTGGCGATGCGCTGACCCGCCTCATCGACAAGGCCGTGGCAGACGCCGAGATTCCATCGGCCGTGGTCTTGGTGGATCGCGGCGGGAAGTTGGTGTACCGGCATGTGGCGGGCTATGCCGATGTGGAAAAGCAACGCGCGCTCCGCGGCGATGAGATGTTCATGATCGCGTCAACCAGCAAGCCTTTCGCCGCCACGGCCATCATGACGTTGGTGGATGCGGGTAAGCTATCTCTGGATGACAAGGTAACGAAGTTCTTCCCGGAGTTCCGGGGGGATAGCACGATACGCCAGTTGCTCTCGCACACTTCGGGGATCTTCGGTAACAACGGCTCAAAAGAAGAGTTGAACGCCATTCGCGACTTCAGCCGCCCGCTGCGCGATGCCGTGCCGCTGATTCTCAAACATCCGCTGGCCTACGCCCCGGGTGAGAAGTACGTCTATGGCGGCGCCAGCTTCTGCGTGGCGGGCCGCATTGTGGAGATGATCACCGGCATGGAGTTCGATGCCTACATGGAGAAGGTGCTGCTCCGGCCGTTGGCGATGCGGAACACGGTGTACCGCTCCGGCCAGATCTCCCATCGAGTGCCGCTGGTCTATAGTAGAGCCAGCGGCACGCTGCAGCGCATGAAGGCCGTCATGGAGCCCCCGGATCGCCCCGGCCCACGGGCGGACGGATTCCTCCTTGTGCCGGGCGGAATCTATGCGACAGCAGACGATGCGTTAATGCTGCTGCGTCTGCACCGGGCAAATGGCCTGTGGAACGGAAAACGGGTCCTTTCGCAAGAGGCGGTGCGCCAGATGCACACGAAGCAGACGGGCAAGCTGGCCACAAACTACGGGTTGGGATGGCAATTGCAGGATCTCGATGAAGCGGGCCTGGCCCAGCGCTTCAGCCATGGAGGCGCCTACGGGACCGAGATCTGGGTGGACACCCGCAAAGACCTTGCCGTAGTCGTCTTCACCCAGATGCCCGGCGGTGAGGCCCGCGGTTTCCATAAGCAAGTGCAGGCGGCGATTCTGGCCGCCTACTGACTTGGCAGCATGGCCACGGGCGCTCAGCACGAAGTCCTGAGCCGGAGCCTCCGAAGCAGCACCCCAGTCAGGACACCGACCCCAACCAGCGCCGTGGTAGCGGGTTCCGGAACGCCGCTGGAGGGAATGGATTCAGAACCGAGCACGCGCAGGGCCGGCGCCATGCTTCCGTTCGATAGCCAGTCGGAACCAGTGCGCGACACCCACCCGGTGCCCCCTGAGTTGTTCAGATTCCACCCCCATTGGTAGATGCTCCCGAGACCCGCGGCTTCCGCGGTGACAAAGTAGACTTGCCCGTTCAACTGGGGATGGAGCGTGGATTGGAGCGGAAACACGGTCGAGATGTTTGCCGCCAGATCAAAGCCCGAGATCTGCCACGATTCGATCGTCGTTATCGGACTTGTCGGAATCAACTGGCCCGCGCCGTACGGGCCGATGAGCCGAACCGTCAGGTTCACGTCAGGAACGGTGGCGAGGTTCGAGAAGTTCCGCCAGAAGATGGCAATGTCGATCTCGTCCAGGTAGTACCCGGACGCAGACGGCGTGAATGGCATGCCGACGCTGGCGGTGCTGTTTATAACCCATGCCCCGGCCTGGAA
>JAEUQF010000121.1 GCA_016789745.1 Bryobacterales bacterium | reverse complement strand
TCAGCGGCTGCCCGGTGACGTCGGCGATGGACTTGGAACTGAGCACCACATTACCGGCGCGGAACTCGTTGAACAGGTTTGGGCGGAGCGCCGCGACATGGCCGATGGTGGCGAAATGAACGTTGCGCCAGTTGGTAGAAGTGCCAGCAGTAGATGGCGGCAGGGGGCTGCGCGCGCCCGGGATGTCGTACTCGTGCACTTTGCGCTGGTAGCGGACAAATAGGCTCTGGCCCCGAGCGAAGTTCTGGTCGACACGCGCCTCCATGATGCGGTGCTGTTCCGGCCCATTGAAAGTGGCGCGGTAGTTGCCGGCGGTGAGCGTGGGTGCGCCGAAGTTGGGCAGAGGGTAGAAGAGATCCTGGGCGCGGCGGGCCTGCGGGCTCAACAGGGAAGCCGGAATGCGGTTACCTTCGAAGGGCTGGTTGTTAGCCAGAGGGTTGCGGATGGCGGTGGCGCCGAAGTCGCCGGCGCGCTGGGCCAGCGTGGGGACATTGGAATTGAACAGATAGGCGCGGGAGCCGCGGGTCTCATCGTAGGTGAGATAGAAGAACGTGGAGTTCTTGCGGACGGGCCCGCCCACGCTGGCGCCGAAGTTGTGGATGTTCTGGAAGGGCTTGGCGGCCTGGAAGGCGTTGCGCGCGTCGAAGGCGCTGTTGCGGGCGTACCAGAAGACACCGCCGTGGTAGTTATTGGTGCCCGCCTTGGTGACGGTGGTGATATTGCCGATGCCACCGAACTCGGCGCGGTTGGAGTTCATGTTGGCAGTGAACTCTTCTACCGATTCGAACGACGGTTGGGAGACGGGGTCAGGCCCACCGAAGTTGCCGAAGTTGGTCTCGATGCCGTCCACCTTGAGGCGGACACCATTGGCGCCACTCCCGGGCACCAGCCAAGCGGCGCCGGCACCCACCTGGACAACGCCGGGAATGGCGAGCGGCATCATGCTGAAGATGAGACCGGAGTCGCCTGCGTTGTTGAAGACGCTGCGGAGGTTGGTGGGCAGTTCAAGAATCTGGCGGCTGCTCAGGCTGGTGGCGATGGCCGGGGATTCGGTGGTGATCACAGTGGCCACCTGCTCGGTTACGGTGACCTCGGTGGAAGTGGACGAGACTTCAAACAGGAGATCCTGGCGGATGGTGCGGTAGGCGGCGAGCGAAAACTCCGGTGTTTCGAGGGGACGGAAGCCCTTGGCCTGGGCGGTGAGTTTATAGCGGCCGGGCAACAGGTTAAGGAAGGAGTAGGCGCCGGAGTCATTGGTTACCACATCGCGCTTGATACCTGTGTCGACACTGACGAGGGTAATGGTGGCATCCGGCACGACGGCCTGACCGGGGTCGACGGCGAAGCCGGTAACGGTACCCAAGGGGGCCTGCGCGAACAATGGAGGGAAAGCGCAGAGCGAAAAGAAAAGAACAGAAGCAAAGCGGACCATTATTCCTATGATGGCACCGCGCCGGGGTGGCATGGAAGTTGCAAAGTCGGTCTGCATGTGGCAGTTGATCAAACAATCGGTTTCCGACTTTCTGGAGGATGACTGCCAGACGATGGCAGCGGCGCTGGCCTACTACACGGTGTTCTCGCTGCCGCCGCTCCTGGTGGTGATTGTCACGCTCGCGGGGTTCTTCCTGGGCGCGGAGACGGTACGGGAAGCTGTGCTGGAGCAGGCGGCGTCGCTGGTGGGTCCCCGAGCTGCCGAGCAGGTACAGGTGATGCTGAGCGAAGGGGGTGCGCAGACCGAGGGTGCCTGGTGGAAGGTTCTGATGGGGTTGGGGGTGTTGCTGTTCGGAGCCACAACGGCGTTCGCACAACTGCAGGCGGCGCTGAACAGGGCCTGGGAGGTGGAACCCGACCCGAACGCTGGCGGGGCCCGGCAATTCATCGGAAAGCGGATCCTGTCGTTTGGATTTGTACTGGCCTTGGGCTTCCTGCTGCTGGTTTCCATGGTGCTGAGCGCGGTGCTGACGGGGGCGGGCAATTGGGTGGCCGGACGGCTGGGTGGCCTTTCGGGCCCCCTGCTGGAGGTGCTGAACCTGGCTGTGTCGCTGGTGATCATCACGGCGCTGTTTGCGGCGATCTTCAAGTACCTGCCCGATGCGAGGATTGCCTGGGAGGACGTGCGGACGGGAGCCATGGCGACGGGATTTTTGTTCGTGGTTGGGAAGTTTCTGATCGGGCTCTACATTGGAAAGAGCGGGCTGGAGAGCCCGTACGGTGCCGCCGGGGCGATCATTCTGATCTTTGTCTGGGTGTACTATTCGTCGATGATCCTGCTGTTCGGCGCCGAGTTGACGCAGGTATGGGCGGAACGCCACGGCCGGCGGATTGAACCGGAGGCGGGGGCCCGAAAGATGGCGGCCGCGCAACCGGGGGCCTAAGTTGAGAGCAATGTTGCCGGGAACGAGGGTGGGGTGCTATTGTAAGAGAGTTCGGGGCGTGGCTCAGCCTGGCTAGAGCGCCTGGTTCGGGACCAGGAGGTCGGAGGTTCGAATCCTCTCGCCCCGACCATTTCTTCCTTCCCTACTTCTCTCCCTAAATTGCAAACGTCTCGTGTAGCCACAGAAACGGCCACAGAGGTAAGCGCCATGGTGTGGAGCGGGTCCGCAGCCGGCTATGGTATTGCTTCCGGCGCAAGCGCTGGCAAATGGAACGCCGAGGCGAGAAGTAGTGCTCGGCTGGTGCCGCGATCGACTCCAGCGCCTCGGCAGTAAGCCACTGGCATTCCCGCCTATCGGCTAGGGCACGCAACTCGTCTGGCACCGGTGATCCAAAGATGCGTGTGCACAGCGCCGCTGCCTGTCCAAGCGGCCGCTCCAGGTCGAGTTGCTCCGCTAACGCCAGAAGCCCCCGGCAATCGGAGACGCGCGGCAGCAGGACCGCGACATCCACCAACCATTTCAGCCGGAACCAGCGATGTTGGGCGCCGTGATCGCATAGCAATAGAAGCAGTAGCGAGTCGTTGGCCAGTTGGCGAACAGGAACACCGCGCCATGAGCGGACTTCCGAGGCTTCCCAGATCGCCTCCACCGCGGCGGATGACCATCCTGGCAAGCGCCAGTGCACCTCGACGTTCACCTTTTCCGTTGGGTGTTTGTATTCGAAGTGATAACCATCCCGTAGCAACCGGCGGAACGTGCGCGACTCGGGCGGGGGCAGCCGGGTTGGCCATTCGCGCGCAAAGCCGCTCGCCAGCAGAAGAGAATCGGCCTCCAGCAGGTGATAGGGACGGATCAGCAGGTCCGCATCGCGCACATCGCGGATGGCCGGGTCGCCATAGAGTTGGTCCGCCAAAACGGCGCCTTTGAGCGGGATGGCATCGATCCCGGTGGCGGCCAGGGATTGCACCGTGCGAACAGTGGCCGCGGCGTGGCGCAACGCTCGCAGAGTCGATTGGCGGGCGCGGGCATGCAGGGCGGTGACGAAGGCCTCGCCGGCGGGCAGATGGCTCGGTGATGTGGCCACCAGCCCAGCCAGACAGTGGCGGTCGATCCAAGCCAGCAGTGCTCCAGGATTCCGAGGCGCGGGCGCCAGTACATCGAAAGGGATGCCTTCGGCACAAGCTTGCACTTAAGAAAGTGCGGGCAATCGTAGAGAAATTCTCACAAAAAACACTCCGCAATTTTTAGCCGCATATCCCCACTATGTTTCTGGAGATAGATGCCCGGCCGCTGCCTATTTGCGCTTTTGCTGCTGTTTCTCGCATGGCGTGTGCCAGTGCGAGCGGACGCGGGCGATGTCATGGTGCCAATGGACAGCTGGATTTATCCCGCACTCGACCAACTGTCAGCCATGGGATTCCTCCGCTCGCAGGTGGCAGGGATACGGCCGTGGACACGGCGGGAGTGCGCGCGGCAACTACAGGAAGCCGAGGCGCGTTTCGCGCAGCGGGAAGATACCGCAGCGGCAGCGGCGGCGCCCATTCTGAAAGCGCTGCGCCGGGAGTTTGGGCCCGATGCCGAAGACCCGGCGCTCGTTGTGGAGTCGATGTACACCCGCGCGGGAGTAATCGCGGGCGACTACCTGAACGACAGTTATCACTTCGGCCAAACCTGGCGCAATGACATGGGCCGGCCGTTCGGGCGAGGCTTCAATGCCATAAGCGGTTTCACGGCGCGAGCGGGCAGGGGGCGTTTCTTTGGCTATGTGCGCGGCGAGTTCCAGCGCGCACCGGGACTGGAGCCCTACTCCGCCGACATCAGTAACGCACTGGCGTGGATCGACCGCATTCCCGAACCCCCGGCCCGCGACACCGCGGCGGTGGACCGCATGCGGGCGGTGGAGGCTTACGTGGGGGTACGCCTGCGCGGCGTGCGCATCGCGGCCGGCAAGCAGACGCTGTTTTGGGGACCGGCCGAGCAAGCGCCGCTCTCGTTCAGCACCAACGCCGAGCCCACCTACAACCTCAAGATTACGCCAGATGGGTACCGGTTCCGTGGCTGGCTGCGAAGGCTGGGCACGGTGCGGACGGAATTTGCCGTGGGGAGTCTAGGCGGGCACCGTTACACCTCCGGCCCCTGGTTCAACGCCCAGAAGGTTTCGTTCAAGCTGACGGAAGACCTGGAGATGGGCTTCACGCGATGGTCGCTGCTGTTCGGCGAGTCGCACCCGATCACGGCCCGGGCGGTGTACCGCAACTTCTTCTCGTTTACGAGTCCTGATTCGCCGACGCGCTTTGACCGCAATGATCCGGGCGATCGGAAGGGCGGTTTCGACTTTCGTTTGCGGCTGCCGGGGCCTCTGCGCGACTGGCTGACGCTGTACTCGGATTCCTATGCCGACGATGACCCGTCGCCACTAGCGGCGCCGCGGCGTGCGGCGATCAGCCCGGGGATCTGGCTGAACCGCGTGCCCTGGATTCCGAAGCTGGATCTGCGGGTGGAGGCGGCATCGACACAACCGCTGGGGGCGACGGATTTGGGCGGGTTGTTCAACTATTACAACGCGCAATATCGCAGCGGGAATACGAATTACGGCTATTTGTTGGGAAATCCGGTAGGGCGCGACGGGCGGGCGCTGGAAGCACGGGCGACATACAAGTTATCGCCGCGGGACCGTGTGGAGGCGTCGTACCGCCAACAGACGATTTCGAGCGTATTCCTTCCGGGTGGCGGGCGGCAGGTGAGCGGCGCGCTGGCCGCCACGCTGCAGGTGGGCGAGAGCATGTGGGCATCCACCCACGTGCAGTATGAGCAGTTCCGCATTCCGCTGTTGACCGGCGGCAGTTATCGAAACAACTGGAGCGGCTGGGTGCAACTGACGTGGCAGCCCGGTCGGCAATTCCTAAGGGCATTGAAATAAGGACGAGCGATGCGTGTGACGAGACTTCTGTTCGTGATGATTCCGGTGGCGCTGTACGGCCAGGTGTCCGGGCTGGCGGATTGTGTCAGTTTAACGGATCCGGCGTGCAAACCCGGGTTGTTGGGAGCGATCGGACGGCTTCCGGCGGCGGGCAGGAAAGCCGCCGCTGCGGCGCCGGCCAGTGAGCGGCGCAGTACAAGGGCAGATGCCGACGTGGCAACGCCGGTGGTGCCGGTTCCCGAGGACGCGCCGACGGAGTTCCAGCGGTTCGCGGCGGCGTCGACAGGCACCAGCCTCGCCATCTATGGCAGCGACCTGTTCCGTGGCATGCCGGCGACATTCGCGCCGGTGGAACGGCAGGTGGTCACGCCGGAATACGTGATTGGGCCGGGGGACGAACTACTGTTGCGGGTGTGGGGACAGGTGAATCTGAACCTGGAGTTGACGGTGGATCGCACGGGTGCGGTGTACATCCCCCAGGTGGGCAGCGTCGCGCTGTCCGGCGTTGCGTATCGGGACTTGCCGGAGTTTCTGCGCGGGCAACTGACGCGCGTCTTCCGCAATTTCGATTTAAACGTGACGATGGGCCAGTTGAAGGCGATCCAGGTGTTCGTCGTGGGGCAGGCGCGGCGTCCGGGCACGTACACCGTGAGTTCCATGAGCACGCTGGTGAACGCCATCTTCGCGTGCGGGGGGCCGTCGCCGCAGGGCTCCATGCGGCGGATCGCGCTGAAGCGAGACAACACCGTCATCAGCGAATTCGATTTATACCGGCTGATTCTGGATGGCGACAAAGCGGCGGATCGCAAACTGAGCGCCGGCGATGTCATTTACTTCCCGGTGACCGGCGCGCAGATTGCGGTGGCGGGCAGTGTCCGGAATCCGGCGGTATTTGAGTTGAAGGGCTCCGAGACGTTGGCCGATGCCATTCAAATGGCGGGCGGCCTGTCGCCGGTAGCCAACCAGAGTGTGGCGAAGATTGAGCGCGTGAATCGCAATACGCGCGACGTGGACGATCTCACGCTGGACACACCGGGTCTGGCCGCGCCGGTGGCGAACGGTGATGTCATCCGGTTCCTGAGCGTGGCGCCGCAGTTTGAGCGCGAGGTGACGCTGCGCGGCAACGTCGCCAACCCCGGGCGTTTTCGGTGGAAGCCTGGGTTGCGGATCGCCGACATCATCCCGAACAAAGAATCGCTGACCACGCGCGAGTATTGGGAGCGCCACAACGAATTGGGGTTCATGCCGATTGCCGGGCCGGGCCGGACGGGAGCCGCGGTGAGCCCGATTGCGCCGGAGATCAACTGGACCTACGCGGTGATTGAGCGGCGCAACAGCAAGGACCTGAGCCGCCAGTTGGTGCCGTTCCATTTGGGCAAGCTGGTGCTGGACGGCGACCCGGCGGAGAACCTGGAACTGCAGCCTGCCGATGTGGTTACGATTCTGACGCAGCAGGATCTGCGGGTACCCGTATCGCAACAGAGCCGCTTCGTCCGGCTGGAGGGCGAATTCAAGGCGCCGGGTATTTATGAAGTGAAGCCGGGCGAGACGTTGGGGCAATTGGTGGCGCGCACCGGCGGTTTCTCCGAAGACGCCTATCTGTATGGCGCGGAGTTCACCCGGGAGTCCGTACGGCGGGACCAACAGACGCGGTTGGACCAGGCCATTCGTGACATGGAACGGGAAGCGGCGGCCGAATCGGGCAGGGAACGGCGTTTCCCAGGGCCGGTGGAACCGATGGCACTGGCCGAAAACTCCCAGCGCATGCTGGAGCGGCTCCGCGCCCTGCGTGCCAGTGGACGCATTGCGCTGACGAACGCCGTGGAGTCTTCGGACAAGCCCGTAGCGGAGATGCTGGACGCCATTCCGCTGGAAGATGGCGATCGTTTCGTAGCGCCGCCAAGGCCGATCACGGTGAGCGTGCTGGGCGATGTCTACAATCCCGGTGCTCTGCTGTACGACAGCAAGCTGCGCGTGCAGGACTATCTGGCTCTAGCCGGCGGCTGTACGCGGGCGGCGGATCGCAACCGGGTGTTTGTGATTCGGGCCGACGGCACGGTTGTTTCCAAGCAAACGTTCGGGCGCTTCGGGCCGAGCTTCGAAATGCTGCACCTGAAGGCCGGGGACACGATTGTGGCGCCTCAGTCGCTGCCGAAAACCACCAAGCTGCAAGGGATCCGCGACTGGTCGCAGGCGATTGCGCAGTTCGGACTGGGCGCGGCGGCCGTAAACGTACTGAGGTAACCGCAATGGATACGAAATCGCGCGAATCCCGGACGGGGCGGCAGGAGTTGTCGCTGTTCGCCATTGAGCCGCTGGAGGCGCCGCGCGTCGATCTGTTCGGCGCGCTGCTGGCGCTGGCGGAACACAAGCGGTTGATTGTGGGAATGTCGATGGCGGGGGCGCTGCTGGCGGGTCTGGCGGCGTTTCAGATGCCGAATGTCTACACGGCGACGGCAGTGATCATGCCTCCGGCGCCGCAGCGCGGGAATCTGAACCTGCTGTTGGGGGGGAGCAATTCACCGATCCCGGGGGCGCAGTTGGGATCAGGACCGGGCGACCTGCTGCGGTCGCCGGCGGAGTTGTACATGTCACTGCTTTCGAGCCGCAGCGTTGCCGACGATGTCGTGGGTGGGCAGGGCCTGAAGGAGTACTACAAGGCAAAGCACATGACCGGCGCGCGCTCGACGCTGGCTGGCAGCACGAAACTGTCGACAGGCAAGGATTCACTCATCCGAATTGCTGTGAAGGATCGCGACCCGCGGCGCGCGGCGTCGATTGCCAACGCTTACATCGAGAGCCTCTACAAACTGAATAGCCGGTTCGCGGTGACCGAGTCGGCGCAACGGCGGCAGTTCTTCGACCGGCAGTTGGAGAGCGAGAAGAAGGAGTTACTGGCGGCCGAGGCCGAGATGCGCGCGATCCAGGAACGCACGGGGCTGGTGCAGGTGAACAGCCAGACCGAGGTGGTCATCCGGTCGATGGCGCAACTGCGGGCGGAGATCACCAGCCGTGAGGTGATGCTGGAAGGGCTGCTATCCGGGGCCACGGATCAGAACCCGGAGGTGATCCGGCAGCGATCGGAGTTGGAGACGCTGCGGGGGCGTTTGAAGCAGTTGCAGAACGCGCCTGGTGCGGATACGAACTCAGGGATGCCGGCGTCGCGGCTGCCGGGCGCGGGGCTGGAGTATCTGCGGGCGCTGCGGAACTTGAAGTATCACGAGACGCTGTTTGAAGTGCTGGCGAAGCAGCGCGAGACGGCGCGCATTGATGAAGCCAAGCGGGCGACCGTGGTGCAGGTGGTGGACTACGCGGTGCCGCCGGAGGTGAAGTCGGGGCCCTCGCGGCTGCTGTTTGTGCTGTTGGGCGGCGCATCGCAGGCGCTATTGGCGGTGGGCATTGTGCTGACGCGCCGCAGGCTGCAGCAGGCAGAAGCGGCGGATCGCTGGAGGGCGTTGCGGCGGGCGTTGTGGAGCCGGCGATGAGACTGGGGATCTGCGGGCCAGTGGAGACGATGGGCCTGGCGGCGCATCTTCCAGGGGGAGCGAATCCGCCCGCGGGCCTGGGCGGCTCACCGGTAGTGTCGCTGGCGCTGGCGGCGCTGGCGCGAGGATGGCGCGTGACGGTGTTTTCACTGGATCCCGAGGTGACCGAAGAGTACATCGCCGAAGGGCCTACGGGACTGCGGCTCTGCATGGGGCCGTATCGGCGACGGTATCGCGCGCGGGACGGCTTCCAACAAGAGCGGGAGTCTGTCGCACGGCAGATCCGGCGCGAGCGGCCGGACGTGGTGCATGCGCATTGGACGTATGAGTTCGCGCTGGGAGCACTGGATAGCGGAGTGCCGGCGGTGGTGACGGCACATGACCGGCCATTGCATGTGTTGCGTTGGAATCCAAGCCCGTACCGTTTGGTGCGCACGTGGATGGCGCGGATGGTATCGCGACGGGCTCCGCGAATGACGGCCGTGTCGCAGAAGGTGGCCAATCATTTTCGCGAATGGATGGGATGCCGGCAGTCTCCGGTAGTGATTCCGAATGCAGTGAGCGCGGAGTGGTTTGCCGCAAGGCCGCACAACGGCGGTTATGCGGTGACGTTCGCGGCGGTGCTGACCGGCTGGGGCGAGATGAAGAACGGGCGCACGCTGCTGGAAGCGTTTGGGAGAGTGCGAAGGACGCTTCGTGATGCACGGCTGGTGCTGTTCGGGCATGGGCATGGTCCCGGGGAAGGCGCGGAGCAATGGGCGATGGATGCCGGGCTGCGCGCGGGTGTTTCCTTTGCCGGACACGTACCGGCCAATGTGATGCGCGAGGTGCTGCGACGGACGGATGTATTAGTGCATCCTTCGCGCGAGGAGTCCTATTCGATGGCGATTGCCGAAGCGATGGCCAGTTCCATTCCGGTGATTGCGGCACGGCAGAGCGCGGCGATTGTGGACGCATCGACGGCGGTGCTGGTGGATGCGAATGATGCCGGGGAGATGGCGGAGGAGATGCTGCGATTGGCAAACGACCCGGCACGGCGGACACTGTTGGCGGATCGCGCGAATCAGCGCGCGCGGGAGTGCTTCTGGCCGGAAACGGTGCTGGACCGCTACGCGGAGATCTACAGGAGCCTGTGAGTGATGCGTGTGCTGCATATCCTGAACGAACTGCGGCCATCGGGGGCGGAGACGATGCTGCGGGCGGCGGCGCGCTACTGGCAATCGCAAGGGATTCAGGGCGAGATCCTGATCACGGGTGACTCTTTCGGGGAGTACGCACCGTTACTCGAACGGGCGGGATACCGGTTGCATCACATGCCGTTCCGGCGATCGGTTGGGTATCTGTGGCGGGTCTACCGGTTTCTGGCGGAGAACCGCTATGGCAGTGTTCATATTCATTGCGAGCGCGCGAACTTCTGGTATGCGGTGCTGGCGTATGCGGCGGGGCGGCCGCGGGTGGTGCGGTCGGTGCATGCGCTGTTTCCGTTCCAAGGATGGCTGCGCTGTAGGCGATTTGTGCAGCGCTATGTGCTGCGGCGTGCGCTAAGGGTGACGACGGTGGCCGTGGGGCGAACGGTGCAGCAGCTGGAGCGGGCGACCTATCACAATCCGGCGTTGCACATTCCGAACTGGTTTGACGCGGAGCGTTACCGGCCGGCGAGCGAGGCGGAACGCGCCGCAGCGCGGCGGTGGTTCGGGATTGGCGACGGGGTGTTCGCGGTGGTGACGGTGGGCAACTGCGCTCCCGTGAAGAACCATGCCGCGTTGATCCAGGCTTTGTCTTCCCTACCCCGGCAATGGCGAGTGGTGTATCTGCACGCCGGCTGCGAGGATGCCGCGCACGAAGAGTTTCGGATGACGCAGCGGATGGGCGTGGACGCGCGGTTTCTGGGGCCGCTGGAAGATGTGGGCGAGGTATATGCGGCCGCGGATCTGTTCGTGATGCCATCCCTCCGGGAAGGTGCGGGGATTGCGGCAATGGAAGCGTTGGGAGCAGGGGTGCCGGCACTGCTGGCGGATGTCGAGGGATTACGGGACTTGCGGGAAGTAGCCGATTGCGAGTGGACGGCGCCGGATGCGGAGGCGATCGCGGCGGCGTTGCAGCGCTGTCTGTCGCAGGACCCGGACCGGTTGCGGGAACGAGCTTTGCGGACGAGCGCGCGGATGCAGGACAAGTACGCGGTGGCGCGAGGGGCGGCGCAGTATGCCGGCCTGTATCGGGGAGCGCGGGCATGATCACGCTGCTGCTGTTCGCGCCGGTGGTGTTGCTGGGCGGGTGCCTGGGGGCGTGGCGCATCTATCGTTCGCTGGCGGCAGGCGGGACGGCGCTGATCGGCGTGATGGTGTGGAATGCGATCACGGTGGAGCCTGCCCCAATGAACCTGGCCGGATTCCACGTGTATGTGGACGACCTGGTGGCGTTGGCTCTGGCGGCGGCGGCCCTGCTGCGGCTGGCACCGAACTCCGGCGCGCTACGGCGATTACAGGCGTGGTGGGGCTTTGGAGCGGCCATTGTATTGGCCTTTGCCTTGGGCGCGGCGGTTCACGGAATAAAGGCGGCGGGGGTGGAGTTCCGGCAGTTTTTCTACTTCGCAGCGGCGATTGTCTATGCCGCGTCGTTTCCGCTGCATGCCGGCACGCTGCGGCAGTTGGCACGCGTGTGGCTGGGCGGATGTGCGGCGTTGTTGGCTCTGGCGCTGTTTCGCTGGATGGCGGTTGCGCTGCAGTTGGGTATCGCGAGCACGTGGGCCACGGTAGGAGCGGGGCAGCCGATGCGAGTTCTGAATGCGGCGCATGCGTTGTTCCTGGCGCAGGGATTGTTGCTGCTGGTTTACTACTCGGGGCGTGGCGGCACGTGGCGTCTGTTTGTGTACGCACTGGCAGGATCGGTGGTGCTGCTGCAGCATCGCAGTGTGTGGGTGGCGTTGCTGGTATCGGCGGGCGCGCTCTGCTATCGCGAGCGGATGTTCCGGCCGTTTCTGGCCGCCGCATCGGTGCTGGTAGCCGCGGCGGGATTAGCGGTAGTGGCCGCGCCGGAGCGCGTCACCCTGGAGAACGAGGTGGCGCGGTCTCTGGTGGCGAGCGTCGAAGAGCCCTTCGACCTGGACCGCAGTTCCTTCGGCTGGCGGCTGCTGATGTGGCAGGAGTATGTGCGGGAGTTCCTGGAGTTATCGCCCATCCGGAAAGTGACGGGCGTGGGCTTCGGGAACCAGGGCGCTTATGAGGTGGCCGAAGGGGAATCCGCTGTCTCGGCACACAACATCTACATCTACACGCTAAACCGCACGGGGGTGCTAGGGTTGGCGACGCTACTGCTGGGGTATGCGGCGTTGTGGCGGCGAGTACGCATTCCGGCGACGATCCGCGGCGCGGTGCCGTGGAATCCTTCGAATCTGCTGTTCGCGATTCTGGTCGGCCAACTAACGTACTTCACGGTGTACAGCCCGGCGGCGGATCAGGGCCTGCTGACCGGCGCGATGACGGCCGTTCCGGCGCTGTGGTGCCGGTTCGAAGCCAGTCCCGTCGCGGATGGCGAAGAGGAGGAAGCCGCGGTGGCGGCGGGTGTCGTATGACCTTCGTGATCCCAGTACACAACCGGCGGCACTTCACGCGGGCCTGTCTGGAGGCGCTGCGGGCGCAGACGGACCGCGGCTTTCGCACGATCATCATCGATGACGGGTCAGAAGACGGAACCGGGCAGATGATCCGCGACGGGTTTCCGGAGGTGGATCTGCTACGCGGCGATGGCAGCCTCTGGTGGGCGGAGGCGACGAATGCCGGCGTGCGGCGGGCACTGGCGGCGGGTGGCGGTCCGGTGGTTTGCTTGAATGACGACACGGTGCCGTCGACCGACTTCGTGGCGCGGTTGCGGGAGTCGATGGAGCGGCATCCGGACACGCTGATCAGCGCATCGGCGGTGGACATTGCCACGGGCGCCCCGCTATCGGGCGGCGAGCGGGTGAACTGGCTGCTGGCCTCGCACACAAGCCTGATCGGTGAGGCGTCGGATGTGGTGGAGGTGACGCATGCACAAGGCCGTGGGCTGCTGATTCCGGAGACGGCGTTCGCCTCAATCGGCCTGTTTGATTCGCGGCGGTTCCCGCACTATGCCGCCGACTACGACTTTACGCACCGGGCGCGGCGGGCCGGCTTCCGGATCATCTGCGACCGGAACGTGAGGCTGCAGGCGTACCCGGAGGCGAGCGGCGATGCGCAAAACCTGATCCAGCGATCCTGGCGCAACTACGGGCGGCATCTGTTCGGCAGGCGCGGGGGCGGGAACCTGGCCGTGTTTCTGCGCTATGCGATGCGCAACTGCCCGTGGCCGCTGCTGCCGGCGTGCCTGGCGGTGGGCCTGGCGCGGAGGATCTTCGGATACCCGCTGCACTGGATGCTGCACACGCTGCGCCCGGTGAAGGAGGGGGCGGCGTGAGCATGGCGCGTGTGGTGTTTGTGAGCAATTTCATCGCCCACTACCGGGTGAAGATGTTCGAGGCGCTGGCCTCGATGTGCGACCTGCATTGTTATCTGTACTCGGATGGCGGCGAGTGGTACTGGCAGCGGGCACATGGCGTGGCGCATAGCGGCAAGTTTCACTGCGAGTATCTGCCGGGGTTCTGGCTGGGGCATGTGCGGATTGTGCCCAGCCTGGTGCGGGCACTGCTGGCCGATCGCGGCAACCAGGTTTACATCAAGTGCATCAACGACAAGTTCGCGCTGCCGGTGACGTGGCTGGTGGCGCGGTGCACGGGGCGGCCCTTCATTCTATGGACGGGCGTGTGGATGCGGCTGGGCACACCGGTACAGAAGCTGCTGTGGCCGCTGACGCAGCGGCTGTACCGCAACGCCGATGCGCTGGTGGTGTACGGAGAACATGTGCGGCAGTATCTGCTGCGGGAGGACGTGGAGGCACGGCGGATTTTTCTGGCGCCGCAGGCGGTGGATAACCATTTCTACCGGCAACCGGTGGACCGGGCGGTGGTGGCATCGACACGGCAGAGGCTGGAGATAGCCGAGGGAGCGAAGGTGGTGCTGTACCTGGGGCGACTGGAGCCGGAGAAAGGCGTCGAGGTGCTGGTGGATGCCTTCGCCAAGCTGCGGGAGCCGGACGCGGTGCTGGTGTTGTGTGGCGCCGGATCGGCGGCGGCGCCGTTGCGAGCGGGGGCGGAGACACTGGGGATCGGCGGGCAGGTACGGTTTGCCGGTTATGTGCCGCCGCAAGAGGCACTCGCCTACTACGACCTGGCGTGGACATTCGTACTGCCGTCGGTGACCACACCGGGCGGACGCGAGACGTGGGGGTTGGTGGCGAACGAAGCCTTCAATCGCAAGGTGCCGCTGATCGCGAGCGAAGCTGTGGGCGCGGTGGCGGGCGGCCTGGTGGTCGATGGGCGTAATGGACTGGTGGTGCCGGAGCGCGATCCGGAGGCACTGGCCGCGGCCCTCCGGCGCATGCTTTGCGATCCCGGCCTGCGCGAACGCCTGGGCGCGAACGCGTATCAGGACGTGGAGCACTGGACGCAGGAGCGCATGGCGGAGGGCTTCCGCAATGCCATTCGCTTCGTACTGGAAGGCGAGAGGCCGGAGGAAGGATGACGTACTTGACCACAAGCTGGGACGATGGGCACGCGCTGGACATGAAGTTGGCGGCGATGCTGGCGCGCCACGGCGTGCCGGGAACGTTCTATGTGCCGCGCCAGTGTGAAGGACGCGCGCTGCTCGGTCGCGACGAGTTGCAGCAGTTGGCGCAGGGCTTTGAGTTAGGCGCACACACGCTGCATCATCCCCGCCTGACCACGCTGCCGGACCGCGAGGCGGACAGCGAAATCCGCGGGTCCCGCCAGTACGTGGAAGACATCACGGGGCGGGAATGCCGCGTCTTTGCACCGCCGGGCGGGCGGTTCAAGCAAGCGCATGTGCGGATGGCGGCGGAGGCTGGGTTCCGCGGCTTTCGCACGACGGAACTGCTGGACTATGGAATGCCCCGCTGGCGAGGTGGGATTGCCGTGCTGCCGACGACACTCCAGGCGCACGTGCATCCGGCGGCTGGCTATTGGCGCAATGCGATCCGGCGGATGCGGCTGGGGCATTTGTTGACGTGGCTGCGGTACGGGCAGGGCGGGCTGGTGGGCCTGTTCCGGTCATTGTTGGACCGGGCGATTGTACAAGGCGGCGTGGTGCACCTGTGGGGGCATTCGTGGGAGATCGAGGAGCATCGGGCTTGGCCGCTGCTGGAGACGATGCTGATGGAGATCAACGAGCGCCGCAGCCAGTTGCGGTTTGTGGCGAACTCGGAGTTGTGCCGGGAGGCTGCGCGATGACAGCGCCGTGGCAGGAATTGCTGCCGTTGTTCCGCTGCCCGGACGATGGCGGCGAGGTGCGCGAAGACGCAGGCGCCGGCGTTCGCTGCGTGTCGTGCGGGCGGACGTTTCCGCTGTCGGCGGACGGGCGAATTCTGTCTCTTGTGGCCAGCGGAACGGGGGATCTGGCGGGCGCTTCGGCAGAGTATCTGGCAGCGTATGCAGAGGCAAGAAACGTCACCGATGGCAGCTATTGGGAGATGCGGAACACGGCGGCCGATCATCGCCGCAAGCGGTCGCAGGTGCGGCAGGTGGAGGAGTTGCTGCGCGCGGCGGGCTCCCGCGACCTGGTATGCGATTTCTCGGCCGGGCCCGGCTACTACACGCTCAGCTACGCCCGCCGCTGGCGCCACGTGCTGCACTGCGATCTTTCCTGGCAGGCATTGCGAAAGGCAAGCACGGAGGCATCGGACCGGGGATTGGAAAACATCCTGTTCGTCCGCATGGACTATCTGCATCCGCCCTTTCAAGGTTCGCTGCCGCAGGTGATCTGCATGGATAGCCTCGAGCGAGGCCCCAGCCATGAGCAGGCGCTGCTGGCCGCCATTCGCAGGTCGCTGGCGCCGGGCGGCACGGCGGTGGTGGATTTTCACAACTGGTGGCACAATCCGCTGCGGCGATTAGGCCTGATGCGGCAGAACTTCGGCGATAACCGCAGCTATGGGGCGAAGGAACTGCCCCCACTGCTGGCCGCGGCGGGCATCACGGAATTTGAGCGCTTCGCGTTTCATCAGGAGTTGGCGGCCGTGCAAGGCATGTGGCGGTCTTGGGTGGCGAGAACGCTGCCGCCGACGCGCTGGGTGTACAGGTTCACGTCATGACACCGGAAACCATCCTGCTGGTGCACAACCGGTACCGGGAGCCTGGGGGTGAAGACCAGGTCTTTCGCCAGGAGGCCGAACTGCTGCGGACACAGGGGCACCGTGTGCATGAGTACGTGGAGTCGAACGAGGACCTGGATGAGGCGCGGCCAATCACCACGGGGCTGGAAGCGATCTGGTCGCGGCGGGCGGCGAAGGTATTGCAGGGCATTCTGCGGGAAACACGGCCCGATGTGGCGCACTTTCACAACACGTTCGGGCGCATCTCGCCGGCGGCTTACTATGCCTGCCGGCGCGCGGGAGTGCCGGTGGTGCAGACGCTGCACAACTACCGGTTGGGCTGCCTGAATGCCTGCTGCAGCCGCGAAGGGCGTAACTGCGAGGCATGCGTGTCGAAGCTGGTGCCGTGGGAAGGACTTCTACATCGGTGCTACCGGGGGTCGGCCACGGCTTCGCTGGCGATGGCGGGAATCGGTACGGTGCATCGGGCGATGGGCACGTACCGGCGGAAGGTGGACGCGTTCATCTCGACGTCGCACTTCGCGCGTCAGATTCATGTGCGGTCCGGGATTCCGGAACAGCGCAGCTATGTGAAGCCGAACTTCACCGCGGAGGTGGCCGGCAGCGCGAGACCGCGGCGGAGAGCGGTTCTGTTTGCCGGACGCATCTGCCGGGAGAAGGGCATCCACGTCCTGCTGGAGGCATGGCGATTGGCGGATCTGACGGGCTGGGAACTGGTGATCGCGGGCGATGGCCCGGACTTCGGCGCATCGCAAGGCGCGGCGAGCGGCGTGCGGTTCCTGGGGCGGGTGCCGCAGGAGCACGTGGCCGCGCTGATGCAAGTGAGCACCTGCCTGGTGCAACCGGCTCTGGTGTGGGAGAACTGCGGGCTGGTAATCCTGGAGGCTCTGGCGGCGGGGCTGCCGATTGTGGCCAGCGGGCACGGATCCTTCGCGGAGTTAGTCACGGACGGCACAGGGTGGCTGTTTCGCCCCGGGGATGCGTACGCATTGGCGGGAGCCTTGCGCGAGGTGGCGTCGGCACCCGATGCCGCGCTGGAGCGCATGGGCGAGGCCGCGCGCGCCGTTCACCGGACGAACTTCTCGGCCAGTGCCAGCTACCGGAAACTGGCCGAGATCTATGAGAGGGTATGCCGGTCATGAACAGCCGCTACGTTCTCGGATTGCGCGTGGATGTGACGAGCTACAAGGAGGCCGCCCGACAGGTGGGCGCCTGGGCGAAGGAACGCCGCGGGCGCACGGTTTGCTGCGCGAACGTGCACATGGTGATGGAAGGCCACCGCGATATGCAGTTTCGGGCAGCGGTGAATAGCGCGGACATTGTAACGGCCGATGGCATGCCGCTGGTGTGGGCCCTGCGTGGGTCCGGGGCGGAGAAGGCGGGGCGGGTGTATGGGCCGGACCTGATGACGTCGGTGCTGTCGCTGGCCGCAAGGGACGGGATCCCGGTGGGGTTCTACGGGGCCACCGAAGCCACCTTGGCCCGGTTAAGCGCCGCCTGCCGGCGGCGGCATCCCGGACTGGAGATTGCCTTCTGCTACGCACCGCCGTTTCGCGATCTGGAAGTGGAGGAAGAAGACGACGTGGTGCGCCGGATAGAGGAGTCCGGGGCGCGCATCCTGTTCGTGGGGCTGGGCTGCCCGAAGCAGGAGCGCTGGATGGCGGGGCACCGGACCAGTATCCGTTGCGTGCAGTTGGGCGTAGGGGCCGCGTTTGACCAGTTGGCGGGGGTGACGCCGCGCGCTCCGGCATGGATGCAGGCATCGGGCCTGGAGTGGCTGTTCCGCCTGGCGGTGGAACCGCGCCGGTTATGGCGCCGCTACTTCTATACGAATTCGGCCTTTGTGTTGCGGCTGCTGGGCGGCTGGTTGCGAACCGAGCCTGCGGTCCGAAAGGCCAGCTCATGAGTGCGCATGCGGCAGCGGTGGCCGCGGCAAGCCCGCGCGCGGCGGCACCCGTGGCGGAGGCGCGGGCATGGGTTCCGGCGTTGCTGTTCGGGGCGGACGTGGCGGCGCTGGAGGTATCGGTGCTGCTGGCCAGGCTGGCGCGCGAGGCGGCATCGCCATGGTATCCGGTGTCAATTACCCCTTCACAATACTCCGGCATCGCGCTGGGCATCCTGATCATGCCGCTGGCCTGTTGGGCATCGGGGTTGTACCCGGGGTATGGATTGTCGACCGTAGAGCGGCTGCGCCGCCGCACCAAGGCGGTGTTCTTCTCGTTCGCCGGACTGATTGCCTGGGGGTACCTGGCACAGCACGAGGAATGGTCGCGCGGAATCCTACTGGCGGCGATGCTGTTTGCCTCGTTGCTGGCACCTCTGGTGGAGCGATTGCTCATCCGCAGGCTGCTGCAGGCGCGCCTGTGGGGGAGTCCGGTAGCGGTGTTCGGGTCGGTGAAGCATGGTGCCGCAAGGGTGGCCGCGCAATTGCGACGGCATCCGTCGCTGGGGCTCAATCCGGTTTCGGTATTGGATCTGGAATGCGACGCGCCGGCGTGGTCAGGCCGCACCTTGTCGATGGTGGCGCAGTTGCATCTGAGGGAGACCGGCATGGCGGAGCGCATCCAGACGGCCGTAGTGGCGTTGCCCGAGTTGGGGCCGGTGATGCAGCGGGAGTTTGTGGAGGCGCTGCCGTTCCGCTACGTCGTGCTGATGACGCCGGGCGGTTATCCGCAGAGTCATTCGATCACGGCGTTGGACCTGGGCGGAGACCTGGGCTTGGCGTTGACGCGCAATCTACTTATTCCATGGAATCGCAGTATCAAGCGCGTGATTGACGTGGTGCTGTCGATCCTGTTGCTGGCGTTGGCGGTGCCGCTGCTTGCCGCATGCGTGGTCTGGATTAAACGCGTGAGTCCAGGGAATGCGTTCTACGTGCAACCGCGGATCGGGTACCGGCGAAGGGTATTCGGGATGTGGAAACTGCGGACCATGTATCCGGACGCGGAGCAGTTACTGGAGACGTGTCTGGCCGAAGATCCGGCCCTGGCAAGGGAATGGAGGGAGCACTGCAAACTGCGGCGGGATCCGCGCGTGCTGCCGGGTATAGGCCGCTTCCTGCGCCGCACCAGCCTGGACGAACTGCCGCAGTTGTGGAACGTGTTGCGTGGCGAGATGAGCCTGGTGGGACCGCGGCCATTTCCCGCCTACCACCTGGCGCATTACGACGAGGAGTTCCGGCGATTCCGGGAGTGTGTCACGCCGGGGATGACCGGTCTGTGGCAGGTATCGTCGCGCGCGGGCGAGTTGGAAGAACTGGACAGCTACTACATCCGGAACTGGTCGTTGTGGCTGGACATTGACATCGCGGTGCGGACGGTGCGCGCGGTATGGTGCGGACGCGGGGCATGTTGAACGAAGAGGAGAGGGTATGAACCAGGCGGTGGCGATTGCGTTTGAAAAGTCGTTCCTGTCGGCTTCGCTGGAACAGCAGATCCGCGGGTGCGACAGCTATGAACTAGCCCCGCTCTTTCTGGAGCTGTTTTCTAAGTCGCAGCCCGTGCTGGAGGCAGGATGCGGCAGCGGGCGCTGGTGCGGCTGGCTGTATGGGCAAGGGATCGCCGCCGATGGCGTGGACTGGTCGCAGGCGCTGTGTGACCGGGCGGCGGCGGAAATGCCGGGATGCCGCTTCTATGCGCGGGATATGGCGGACTCGGGATTACCGGATGGCAGCTATGGCGGCTTGATGGCGCTGGGGTCCATTGAGCACTCACTGGACGGGCCGGGGCGGGCGCTGGCGGAGTTCTATCGTTTGCTGCGGCCAAGCGGCGTTGCGGTGATCACGGTACCTTACGGAGGGCGCCTGCGACGCGGGTGCCGCGCTTTGTCGCAGCCGCTGGAACTCGCCAAAGGAAGCCGCCTGCTGCGGCGGTTGACCGGCAAGGCACCGTTGGCACCGCAGGCGAGCACGATGGGAAACGCGCGCCAAGGGACGAACGCCGCGTGGCATCCGCAGTTCGCACTGAGCCTGGAAGGCTGGTCCTTCTACGAATACGCTTTCAACCGGCAGCAGATGGATGGCTTTCTGGCGGCGGCCGGGTTCCGCATCGTGCGGCGGTTCGCGGCCTTCACCGATGAAGGCTTGTATCATACGTTCGGCAGGCTGGCAGGGCGTTGGAACGACGCTGCGGCGCGGGTTGACCTGACACCCGCGGGCAGGCTGCTGCGCAAGGTTCTGCCCACATCGCTCATCGGGCACATGCTGTGTTACGTGGTGAAGAAGCCGGCTACTCGTTGAGCACGCTTTCATCGAACCAGGGGCTTTCCAGTTGATGCACACCTTCTTCCATGCGGAAGCCTGCCTGCTCTTTCAGATCGAGCAGAAACTTCACGCGGCGGCCGGGAGAGTCAAAGTAAGCGCGTCCCACCAGTTCCTGGCCGATCAATGACTCCAGCACATGCAAGGCGTCCAGTGGGAAGACGAAGGCGGGGCGCATCTGCATCTCGGCTTCGGCCTGCGTAACGACGTCGTGCGTGCGGCAGTAGCACTTGGCCACCTGCAGCATGCCGTCCTCGCTATCCACCAATCGCGCTTCGGCGCGTTTGATCCGGCGCAGGCGTCCGGCACGCAGCTCGACGCTGTCCCATTGCAAAGGCTCGACGGAATCCATCGCCTGCGATCTTAGCACTGGGGAGAGGTAGCGCTGGAACACGCGCCCGGCCAGCGCGGGCGGAGGATCCTGATAGGCGGAAGCGCGCAGCATGCATTCCACGTAGTCGTAGATCGACGAGACGTCTTCCGGGGAGTTGATGGAGTGCAACCACAGCGCACGGCCGCCGAAGACCAGCAGCACAACATTCGCCAATGGGCAGGGGCCGAGGCAACCGGTGATCGTCAGATGGAAGCGGCGGCGGATGCCGCGGGCTTTCCACTGCTGTTTGAAGTCATCCAGCGGCAGGGGCGGAAAGCCCTTGTCCGTGCGGCCGCAGCAGCAGCCCTGGCAGACGAACAGGTGGCCATCCTGGACACGGATCTCTTTCTCCATGCCGTCGGCGCGCGTGATACGCAGGAGCGGACTGGTTAGGAAAGCAGGATCGGTCACTGGGCCTCAAACGGGAAATACGAAGAGTAGCATGGGAAGCAGAGAACCCCATGTCGTTTGCACTGTTCAGTCCCACAGACCTGGCGGACCTGCGCGCCCGCTACGGCAAGCTCTACACCGGAGCGGTTGCCGATATTCTGGACCGCCGAGGCTTCCGTCACCAGGTGTTGCCGCGGCACATCCAGGCTCGCACGCGAGAGAACCGCGTCGCCGGACTCGCGTTCACTGGACAGGGCCATCCCACCGACAGAACCACCGATGATGACTCGCAGACCCGTGTTCATATGCTGGACAGCATCGCGCCGGGCACCATCTCCGTATGGGCCTGCGGCGGCAGTGAGAACTGCGCCCATTGGGGAGAGATGATGTCCACCGCGGCGCGCGAACGCGGCTGCACCGGTGCGGTGCTGGATGGCGGTCTGCGTGATCTTTCGTTCGTGGATGCGATGGGATACCCGGTGTTTGCCGCCTTTGCCTGCTCGGCGAGTTCGGTGGGCCGCTGGAACATCCAGGCGTTCCAGGTGACGGTGCGCATCGGTGAGACGACGATTCATCCGAATGACTTTGTCTTCGGCGACAGCGATGGGGTGGTGGTTGTGCCGCGCGAGGTGATCGTCGATGTGCTGACCGATGCCGAGGACATCCAGCGGCGCGAAACGGGCATGCGCGAAGAGCTGCGGCGCGGGTTGTCCGTGAAGGATGCCTACGCGCGCTACGGTTCGCTGTAGCTACGCGCGCTTGCGATAGCCGGGCCCGCGCACCACTTTGCCGGGCATGGCGTTGGTGTGTTTGCCGTTGTCGAGCACCACCTGGCCATTCACCACGACATAGGGCACACCGACGGCGTATTGGTGCGGATTGACGAAGTCCGCTTTGTCGGAGATCTTGTCGGCATCGAAGACGGCAACGTCGGCCCAGTAGCCCACCTTGATCTGGCCCCGGTCGGCGATGTTGATCTTGGCGGCGTTCATAGTCGTCATCTTCTTAATAGCTTCGGGCAGCGTGATCACTTTCTGTTCGCGCACGTAACGGCCCAGGACGCGCGCGAAGGTGCCATAGGACCGCGGATGCGGCTTGCTCTGGCCGCGCGGGCCTTCGGGACTCATGGCGGAGCCGTCCGAACCAATGGAGGTGAACGGCTGTTTCATGGCGAACACCATATCCTTCTCGCTGTGGTGGAAGTACACGGTGCCCACACTGCCGCCTTCTTCGAGCAGCACATCGAAGAACACGTCGATGGGATCGCCGCCGCGGGCTTTGATGAGTTCCGCCATGCGCTTGCCGGTGAACGGCTTGTTCTTGGGATTTTTCAAGGTGACCAGCAGCATGGCATTCCAATCCTTGCCGACGGCGAGGTAGTGGTTGTACCAGTTGGGCAGGCCGTTTTCGATATCCTTCCGCATGCGTGCGCGCATGGCAGGGTCGCGCAGCCGCTCCAGCATTTTGGCATTGCCGCCATCGTGGGCCCAAGGCGGGATGATGGCGCGCAGGTTGTTCTGGCCGGCGGTGTAGGGATAGACGTGGGCCTGGATATCGTGGCCCTGTTCGCGAGCCTTGCGGATCATCGCAATCACTTCGGGCATCTGGCCCCAGAACTTCTGGTCGGCGATTTTAAGGTGAATGCAATCGACGCGAATGCCCGCGCCTTTACCGATGTCGATGGCTTCCTGGATGGAGCGGAACACGCCGGCGCCCTCATCGCGGGTATGGGTGGAATAGATGCCGCCGTAGCGTTTGGCTACCTTCGCCAGTTCGATGAGTTGCGCGGTGGTGATGAGGCTGGAAGGGGGCATCAGCAGGGAGGTTGCCAGGCCCATGGCGCCGCCCTCCATTGCCGTAGCCACTTCCTTCTTCATGGCTTCCATATCCGCTGCCGTGGCGGGTTGGATGGCGAAGCCTTTCACATGGGTCCAGATCTGCGTCTGGCCAACGTAGGACGCGATGTTCGCTGACACGCCCTTCTTTTCGACGTAATCGAAGTAGCCGCCGAGCGTAGTCCAGGGCTTCTCGCCGGGCTTGACGGGGCCGGCCGAACCGCCTTCGCCGAGCACCATGGTCGTGACGCCCTGGCGGATCATGCTTTCACAGCGCGGTTCATCGAGCAGAGTGTCGTCGGAGTGGTTGTGCATGTCGATGAAGCCCGGCGCGACGATCAACCCTTTGGCTTCGATGGTCTGCTTGCGCGCCGCTTGGCTCAGATCACCGACAGCGGCGAACTTGCCGCCGCGGATGCCGACATCGGCGCGTTGGCCGGGCGAGCCGGAACCGTCGATGACGGTGCCGTTGGCGATAACCAGATCGAACGATTCCTGCGCAAGCGAGACGGGCTGCGCCAGAAGCGCGGGAGTGAGTGGCAGGGAGCGGAGCAGGGTACGGCGATTCATGGGAAAAGCCAATCGTATGGAATGGCGGGCGCCGATTGCAAGTAGAGCCTATGCAGGCGGCTGTCGAGCGGCGCGATAGGAAGCGAGAATATCCGGCAACTGCGGCCACTGCACCGGGCCCACTAGATTCTCTACGGGTTGCAAATGCGGCAAGCGGCTGCGGACATCGGTTCTGCCTGGGAATGCGTCCGTGTAGGGCACGAAGCGAATGCCGGCGTTGGAGGACGTAAAGGCCAGGACCAGGCGGGCGAGTTCGAGAATGGTTGTAGAGTCGCGAGTGCCAAGGTCAAAGGTAGTCTCGCACTGCCATGCCGCGGGCGAGTGCACCAGGGCCATCAACGTGGCCACGAACGTACGCACATCGGCAAACGTGCGGCGCTGCTGGCCGTCATCATAGACGGTCAGCGGGCGGCCCTCGGCGGCACACTGCAGGAACGCCGGCAGAACCGCACCGTAACTGCTGCTTTGCCGCGGGCCCACCACGTTGAAGGGACGCACCGTCAGTACCGCCCTGCCCCGCTGGCGCGCCTGCCGCCCTTCGTTTTCCAGTGCCAGTTTCCCGGAGGCATAGCCGCGAACCCCGCCGTCGTATCGCAAGGCTTCGGACTGGAGTTGCTCCTGCGTGTGCAACCGGTTGTTCTCCCCGGTGGAGGCATCTCCATACACGGCAGAAGAGGAAAACAGAACTACCGGCGCGTCGCCAGTTGCGTGCAGGAGATTGCGGGTTCCCTGCTGGGAGACGATGAACGAGTCAGACGGGCGGCAGGTGGTCAGCCGCATGCCGACCAGCGAGGCCAAGTGGAAAACGAGGTCCGGGCGGGCGTGCGCGGCGGCAGTCGAGACGGCCTCCGGATCGAGCACGCTGCCCCGGCGGAGATGGGCGCCCGCAACCAGATTCGCCGCCGGACCAGTGCTGTGATCGTCGAGCACGGTCACGTCGTCCCCGCGGTCCAGCAACCCCTGTACCAGATGGTGGCCGATGAAGCCGCATCCGCCCGTGACCAATATCCGTCGCAAGCCTTCATGGTACAGAAAGGCAATCCGGCATGCGGCGGGTATACTGGACCAGATGTGCGGAATCGTGGGCATTGTTGCAGAACAGCCGTCCGGCACGATTCTGTTGGAAATGGCCGCGGCGGTCCGGCATCGCGGCCCGGAGGGGTTGTATACCAGGTGCTTAGGGCAGGCGCACTTCGCCTACCAGCAACTGGCGTTTGTTGCGGTAGGCCGGGCGGAGCAGCCTTACGCTTCGGCGGACGAGCGACTGCTGGTGGTCTTCAACGGTGAGATTTACAATCATGCGGAACTGCGCCGGGATTATGGAGCGGACAACCAGGCACCCGGCGAAGCACCCGTGCTGTTGTCGCTTTACCGGCGCTTCGGACCGGCGTTCCCCTCGCTGTTGAACGGGATGTTCGCCATCGCCATCTACGATCGCGAGGCGCAGTCGCTGTACCTGGCACGGGACCGGTTTGGCAAGAAGCCGCTGTACTACCACAGCGGACCGGCGATGCTGTTTGCCTCGGAGTTGAGCGCCCTGCGGCGTCACCCGGCTTGCCCCGCGGAGATCGACATCCCTGCGGTGGCGCAGTATGTCAGCCTGAACGCGGTGCCCGGCCCGCACACGCTGCTGCGCGGCGTGCATAAGGTGCCGGCCGGCGGCTGGCTGCTGCTGCGGGCCGGCACGATGCGCTCGGAGACCTACTGGCAAATCGCGCTGCAACGGGAGAAGCCAGCGGCGGGGATTGCAGAGGCCGAATGCGAATTGGAGAAGCGGCTGACGAAGGCGGTAGAGCGGCGCCTGCCCTCGGAAGCAGCCTGCGGCGTATTCCTCAGCGGCGGTCTCGATTCGGCAATCCTGGCCGCAATGGCTGCCCGGCAAGGCGTGAAGCTGCCGGCGTTCTCCGCGGCATTTCCTGCCAATCCCAGTTTCGATGAGTCAGAAGAGGCAGCGGCCACGGCTCAACATTTGGGGTTGCCGCATTCCGTGGTTTCCATGCCGTTGGCGGACTTGGCGGCAGCGGCGATGCAGGTGCTGCCGGCAATGGATGAGCCGGTGGCCGATCATTCGCTGCTGCCCACGGCGTTGTTGGCGGGACATGCCCGGCAATCGGTGAAGGCCGTGTTCACGGGAGACGGCGCCGATGAACTGCTGATGGGATACCGGCTGTTTGCACTGCTGCGCGTGTTGCAGGGAGTGCAACGGGTAGCCACCACGGCGTTGGCCGGAGCGGCCCTGCAATGGCTGGCGAACCGCAGGCCCGCGGAACGCAACTTGAGCGTGGGGGAAGCTTCGCGGCACCTGGCGCGCGCCTTGCGGCATCCGCCGGAGCATCAGTATTACCGGGCGGCCGGTGCCTTCCCTCAGGAGGATTGGGCGGACCTGTTCACGGCCGAGGCTCGGGAGCAATTGCAGCAGTTGGCGCCCTACGCGGCCGTGGATTCCGTTGTGAGCCGGCACGGCAACGCCAGTGCGGCTGAGCGCCTGCAACTGGGCATGATGCAGCACTTCTTGCGCGACGTGATCCTCACGAAGTTGGATCGCGCCACGATGTCGGCCGGGTTGGAGGCACGGTCTCCATTCCTGGATGCCGACCTGGTGGACTTTCTGCTGACACTGCCGCCACAGTGGAAGTTGCGCGGATTGACGGGCAAGTATCTGCTGCGGCGCATGGCGAGGCGTTACCTGCCGCCGGCCGTGGCAGACCGCCGGAAACGGGGATTCCGCGTCCCGGTGTCGGCCCTGCTGCGCGGGCCGCTGCGCGGCTTCCTGCGCGACCATCTGGATCCGACCATCGTGTCGCGGCAGGGCCTCTTCCATGCCGGCTATGTTCGGCGCCTGGTTGAGGAGAATGAACAAGGGCGCGATCATCATCGGCGGCTGTGGTCTCTGCTGTGCTTCCAATGCTGGCGCCAGGGATGGGAACCAAACAACAATGGCTGACTGGAACGGAAAGAAGATCCTCATTGTCTCCATGACGACGTGGGGCGAGATGGGCAACTGGCTATCGGGCAAGAGCCTGGGGGCAACCATTGGCGCGGCGCTGCCTGGTTGCCAGGTCTCGGTGGAGGCTGCCGAGACTTTGATTCCACGGTTTGCCGAGACCGGGCGGCGGATCAAGGATGCGACGCTAGGCAGTGCAACACCGGAGGAGCGCTTCGCGCGCTATTCGCAGGTGCTGCGCGAGTTGGAACCGGTGCTGCCGCCCGGGTTTGAGAACAGCGGGAGCATCGAACCATTGCAGCCGTTGGTGAACCGCCTGAAGGCGGACCCGCCTGACGTGGCGATTGGAACGAAGGGTGTCATTTGCCGGATGCTGCAAGCCGCATTGCGAGCCGCCGGACTGCAACGGCCGGTGGTGAACTACGTCACCAATCACGGACATTTCCAGTTTCCGGTACACCGCGTGGAAGGCGCGGCGATCCACCTCGTGCGGTTCCCGGAGGGTGTCGCGTATCTGGAGAACACCTGCGGCTGGCCGCGCGAGAGCATGCGTACCGTGGGTTATCTCATCGCCGCGCATCAACTGGGCAGCCTTCCGGCGACAGCCGCGCCATTAGCGGACCAGGAACCGCGACAGAGCCTGGTGATTGTGTCCAACCGCGGGGGCAAGGAATACCTGGAGCTGCTTTCCGCCCTGGCAGCAGAGGCACGGCATGTAGCGGTGACGTTCATCGGCATCAACGACGACGAGTTGTGCGCGGGAGCGCAAGCGATCATCGACGGCGCGGGCCTGGACTGGCGCGTGGTGAGCAGCCTGAGCCAGAAGGAGCTGTTTCAACTGATGCTGCAAGCGCGGCGGCGAGGCGTCTGCTCGCTGGTGTGTAAGGCCAGCCCGAACTCGATCTTCGAAGCCATCTATTTTGGACTGCCGATGTTTCTGCTGCGGACGGGGCTGCCGATGGAGGAATGGGGCGCCGAGATTGTTGTTCGCGAAAGGCTGGGCACGGTAGCCGAATCCATGCCGGAGTTGATCCCCCAGATCACGCAGGCGTTGCGGGAAGAGAGCCTGCTACGGGCGATGCAGCAACGACAGGCAGAATTCGCCCGCGTCTACCTGGACCAGCAGGCATCGGTGAAGGCGATCGTGGGCGCGCTGGATGAGGTGATGGAGACATAGGGATGCGTTGGTGGTATGAGTATCTGCGGCCATGGATCCAGCGCGGCTATCAGCCTGCGGCGAAGCCCGCGCCTGCTATGGACTGGGTGGGAGCCGAGGAGCCGGTGGCCTTGCTGGCGTTCTGTCCCACCTACGCTGGTGCGACCAACCAGGCATCACAGGCGGAGACCATCCTGGAGATCGCCACGCAGCTCGCAGACGCCGCACTCCCATCCAGAGCACTCCTGATCGGAATGCAATGCCGCCCTGAGGAGCGGCAGCAGGCCCTGCAACGGTTAGACGAACTCCGGCGAATGGTGACGGGTGCCGGCGTGGATTGCCGCGGCTTCGTCATGCCCTGTTTCGGGAAGGTGCGATCCGTGAACGCGGCGCTGGCGGCGGCAGCCCGCTGGCATGCGGAAGGTTTACTGCAGGTGGATGATGATATCCGGCTGGAGCCAGGCTGCCTGGCGGCGCTGTATCGGTCGTGGAAGGCTGGGGGTTCGCGCGCGGCGGTGGGTGCGGCGAAAGCCGGCCACGCCACGCGGCACCGCGCCTCGCAAGTGCTGCTGTGGTTGAAGCGTGTGACGCGGCCTGCCAGCAATTATCCGCATGCATGCTGCCTGCTGCTGTCGCCGGGGTTGCTGGGCCAGATCCCGCTACGGTATGTGTCCGATGACGGCTACATCTGCTTCCAGCTACTGCGTCCGGAGTTCGGGGACCCGTTCGAGTTGCTGCGCATTGAGCCGCGCGCGCTTTGCCACCATACGGTAGGCGGTCCGGCGGGCCGTTCGTGGCTGCGGATCCGGCGGCTGTTGCTGAACCATCACGTGCTGCTATCGGATGCAAGGGAGCCGGTGTCGCGCTTTTACATCGAGCACGTGCTGTTTCCGGGCTTCTGGCCAGTGGGCAGCGGCGAAGGTTTTCACCCGCTGCGATGGATGCTGCAGGCGTTGTATTTCTGCTGGTTTCTGAGTGTCGGTATGGAACTAGCGCTACGCGGATGGTGTGGTTGTCCACTGGATGAGATCCGCTGGGCGGGCTTTGAAAACAGAGAGCGGCCACAGGCACCCGCCGCCCATACAGCACCGGCGGTGCGGCCATGAGGCTTCTGGCCCTTCACACCATGGGCCACGATACAGGGCTGGCTCTGTTCGACGGCGCGCGGTTGGAGTTCGCGGTGGAGACCGAGCGGATCTCTCGCATACGGCATGATTCGCAGGTTCAGGCGGCTTTGGATCATTTGTGGGAGGCGACCGGCCTCGCGCCGTGGGACATCGATTTCCTGGCATTCAGCACCAACGTGCGCAGCGCGGTAGCGCAGGTGGAGAACCTGGCGCATCTGCAGGAGGAGATCGCGGCAGCGCGGTTGCTTTGCGCCGAATCAACTTCAACGATGTTGGGGCGCACCTTGCCCTGCCTGGTGGTGGCACACGAGGTGTGTCATGCCATGTGCGCGCTGCATGTTGGCGGATGGCCGGCGCGCTGCGTGGTGGCCGTCAATGAAGGGCGCGGGACGTTCTCGCGCAACTGCGCTTTTCTCTTCGATGGTTGTTTGATGCTGGTGGACCGCGATTCGCTGCCATGGTACAGCACGGGCTTTGGGTGGTCGGCCATCGGCTACTTACTGGGCTTTGGAAAGACGCCGTCGGCGGCTGGTTCGATGATGGCGATGCCACCGTACGGGGGTGACTTCGATGCTTGTGACGAACTGATCCGGTCGGTGGCGGCGGACTTCGCGTACGCCGATCGCGACCGGCAGCGCGTGATAGCGAGGCCGTTGGTCGAATACGTAGAGGGGCATCCTGGATTCGCGGATCGGGCATCGCTGGTGGGAGCGCTGCAGCGCCAGTTCACCGAAGTTTGGGCGGGCTATTGCGAGTCGATCTGCCGCCGGCATGCCGTCGACACACTGGCGCTTTCGGGCGGCTGCGCTCTGAATCTGCCGGCAAACACCGTCATTCGCGAGCAGGTGCCAAAGGTGACGATACCACCGCACTGCAACGACGCCGGGCAGGCGATGGGGGCGGCATTGTTCGCCCTACAGCAGCACTTCGGCATCACGCCGGAGCCTTTCGACGTTTATCGCTGCGGCAGGCCGCTGGCCGATGCGGAGGCCGCCTGGGCGCAGAGGGGGCTGTCGCTGCAGGCGTACGATCCAAGAGTGGTGGCGCGGCGTCTGGCGGCGGGCCAGATCATTGCCTATGCGCAAGGGCGCTCGGAGTTGGGACCGCGGGCGCTGGGCCACCGTTCCCTGCTGGGGTCGGCACGGGTCGCCGGCATGCGGCGGAGGATGAGTGAGGGAGTGAAAGGTAGGCAGTGGTACCGGCCGCTGGCCTGCGTGATGCGGGACGAGACCTTCGCTGCTCACTTTCCCGGGCAGCCGCTGTCGCCCTACATGCTGTATCAATACCGGATGCCGGCAGGTCTGGCGGCCGAAGCAACACACGCCGACGGTACCAGCCGCATCCAGACCGTAGCACGATGCCAGAATCCACGCCTGTGGGAACTGCTGCGGGAGTTTGAAGCCGAGTCGGGCGAGGTGGGGCTGATCAACACATCGCTGAATGGGCCCGGGAAGCCGATCGCCTACACTGCCGCGAACATTCTGGAGGATTTCGCGGGAACAGAAGTCGCGGCATTTGTTTTAAACGATTGTCTGGCGGCGCGTGCTCCAGGAGAGCATCCGCGCGCGGAACCAGGCTAGCGCCTCGGGCGTGACGGCGATCTCCGCTGGGTAGGCCCGGCTGTGCTCCAGCCGGGCGTCAGCGCCGTTCCAGTTGGCGTTGAAGAAGCGGTTACGAGCGGCGTCTGGCGCCATGGCGTGGACACCGGAATCGAGCCCGCTGTTGTGGACCAGAGCGCGGCGGGAAACCAGCGCTAGCCCACGCCGGAGGAACATCGCGAGGTACCAGCGAATAAAGTAGGACTGGAAGTCGCCCCGGAGCGCGCGTTCGAGCAGTCGCGAAGCAGGATAAGCGCCATCCAGGTCAAAGGCGCTACGCGCGGCGGGGTCGGCCAGCAGGCCGGCGCTACCGGCCGCATCCCAATCAAAGCAGCGCCAGGCACGACGCCAGGTACCCCAGCCGATGGGCATCGGGACTGGCAGGAAGAAGGTATCGGGGATGCCGGGCTCCATGGGGCCGGGTACGGCCGCGGCCACCTGGAAGACGTTCTCTTCGTCGCGATAGCGGGCCAGTGCGTGATCGAGGAAGGCTAGGAATCCGGCGGCGGGGCGATGGTCATCTTCGAGCGAAATGACCGCCCCTTCAGATTCGGTCAGCTCCGTCAAGCCCTGCGTGATGTTGGCGAAATGGAGGTTGGCGTCGCGCAATACCAGCCGGGTGCCATGTTGGCGGCACCAATCGCGAGCGACGTCACGGGTGGCGGCGACGGATGGTTCATCGCGAGCCGTCGCGGCCTGGTCGCAGAACACATGCACGCGACTGGGGTGGAACGCGTCGCAGAGCGAAAGTGCGTGGAGTGTCTGTTGCAGCAGTTCCGAACGTTGATAGGCAAAGACTGCGATAGGCGCGTTAGCTGGCATGCGTGTCTCCGATCAGAGGGAATAGGTCTCCTTCGATGAGCGCGCCTGGAGGGAACGCGGCCCCCCCGGGAATCACGGGCCGGCTGGCGATGGCGCGGGTTTCCGGATGCATGAAGGCGAGCGCGATGGCTCGCCGCGGATGGGCACTGGTGTTCGCCGCCGAGCCGTGAATGGTGAGGCAGTGATGAAAGACGCACCCACCGGCCGGTACGTCGACGGGTTCGGGAGCGAAGTTCTCCCGAACCTCCGCCGGCAGTCGAAGCAAGGCGGATTCCAGAGTATCCTCGCGGGTAATCTTGGGCAGCACCTCGATCTGGCGACCGCGGACGTACTGCAGACAGCCACTGGCCGGAGTGGCATCGTCGAGCGCGATCCAACAGGTGATGTGGGTTGGCGGACTGGTATGCGTCCAATCCGAGTAATCCTGGTGCCATGGCACGACGCCATGGGAGCGCGGTTTTTTTACGAAGATCTGATCGCGGAAGAAGCGCGCCTGGCGGCAGCCCAGCAGGCGGGTGATCCAGGAAGCAAGCAGCGGATGCCTGACCAGGCCGGCAATGGCAGGTTCGGCAAGACTGGCTCCCACCACGTGCACCTGCCGGTCCGCGCCTGCGCCGGAACTGCGATACATCAGCAGACGGTCCATGCCGGCGCTGCTGGCGTCGAGCAGCCGGGCGACGGCATCCCGCACCTGCTCCAGTTGTGCGACATCCAGCAATTGGGGCCCGCGCACGAAGCCGGCCTGCTCAAACTCCGCAAGGTCGATGGGGCTCATAGCGAAGTATTAGGGTAGACCAGTTGCGGAATCGAGTGCCGGGCGTCGTCACCGGCCAGCAGCAGGATGGGGCCAAGGGCGAGTCGAGCCATGGGGGACAAATCTGAAGGCATTTCCATCGCCGCTTCCAGACGGACGAGTTCGGTCATTTCGGCGGCGATGCCATGGAGACGGGAATAGTCGTAGCCGCGGCGGAGGGAGGGCCAGAAGCGCCGCGCCAGTTTGCCGAGTCCCAGGCGGCGAAGCAGGTTTCGCTTCCAACGACGGGACGAGGCATGGAGCGGAAGTCCGTCGTTGGCATTCGGGATCTCGGCAAGTTCGGGGAAGTCGCGCAGCAGCAGGCGCCTTAGCGCGTCGCCGGAGGAAAGGTCGGCGCGACCGGCGGCAAGTGCGGCATGCAGCAGGCGGCTATCGGCGAACGGGCAGACGGGAGCGCCGAAGTTCCACGCCAGGCGCGGCAGATAGCTGGTATAGCGGCGCTGGCGCGCATAGAGGTTCACCAGCAGTTCCCGGGGGGCCTGCGGAGCACCGGGCGGAATGCCCGCATCCCACGGCAGTGCTGCCAGCGTGCGGCCAAGGAACGGATCGAGCGCGTTCGCCGTGAGTGCGGCGAGCCCCGCCGACTCGCCTTCGCGATGAACCGTGGCGCCAGTGACGGTGCCGCCCAGATAGCCCAGCCAGAGGTCCGTGCCCTCCCGGCCTGCACCGCACACCGGCAGATAATGGGCCGGGTGCCAGTCCGCAGTCAGTCCGAGCGCCGCTTGCAGCATGCGCCGATGCGTGCGAAGGCGCTGTGGGTCCGACGGTATGACGCTGTGCGGGAAGCCGAGCACCGCGGCCAGGCGGGGGGCGATGGCGGCGTCGCGGGGCTGACCCGCTTCGATGGTGAATGCTTCGGCGTTGACGCCGGCCTGGGATAGAAAGGCGCCGATCGCTCGAGAATCAAGGCCTCCGGTCAGCGGCAGCTGTGCAGGACGGCCGGAGAGGCGCAGGTTAACCGCAGCCTCCAGCAAATCGGGGAACTGTTGGCGAAGGGCGGCGGGTGAGGCATGAGCTTCCAAGCCAGTGCTGGTTTCCACTGGCTGTGCGGGGCGGTGCACGGCAACGGTAGCCGGAGGGAAAACTCGCACGTCGCGGCATGCCGTTTCCAACCCGGGTTGATAGCCGATGCTCAGCAATTGCAGGATGCCGCTGTCATCAAGATCGGCCATGGTCGCAGGGGCGGCCTCACTGGACCAGATGACGCCTTCCCCTTCGATCCGTTGCTGGAACAGCAGGAGGGCACCAGTCATGTCACTTGCGACCACCAGCGTGCGGGCAGTTTCGTCCCACAACACCAGGTTGTAGAGGCCGTTGTTGTTCTTGAGCCGGTTCCAGTCGGACTGGCGGTAGATTTGGGCGATCTCCCGGGCGGCGGCCTGCCGGCAGGCAATTCGCTGGTGGTGCGGATAGTACTCGCCATACACCGCAACAAACAGGCCGCATTCTGTCTGTTCCCACAGCACGGGCTCCACGTCGCGATGGAGTACCAGCGCGGCATGAAACCAGAGCGTGTGGTGTTCCCGTGCGCGCAGCCACGGGTAGTGCAGCATCCCGGGCACACGACGGCGGCACACGTTGGTTGCCCAACTCTCGCGGGACCCGACAGCGAACAGAAGTCCTGCCATGTGCTATCCGATGCGCTCCAGAGTGAAGTCCATGTCGTTGGGGCGTGGTCTCAGGTCCTGCGGATGCAGCCTTCCGATCAGACTCAGGCAGCGGCGCCGGTAGAACTGGGACCGGATGCGGCGGCGATAGGCGGTGCGGGCGGGGCTGCCCATCCCGGTCTCCGGACTTCGCATCAGGGACCCGGGGCGGAGGCAGGCATGATACAGAGGCTGCGGCACGTTGCCCACCGCGCCCAGGAATACCGCGCGGTAGATGAGTTCCGTGTCCGCACCAAAACGCGCCGCGCCGTCAAAGCCGCCCAAGCGCCGCAGGAAGTCTGTGCGGCAGAGCGTAGTGGCGCCGAAGATCACGCGTCCCCGGCAGCGCCAGCGTAGCGTGCGGTTGACGTCTTCCGGTGTTTGCAGCAGATCCACGAGTTGTCCGTCCAGAGTCTCGGTTTGCACGTGCGTGCCGGTGATATCGAGATTGCAGCGGCGAGCCTGTGCCAGTTGCGTAGCCAGGCGAAGCGGCAGGCTGAAATCGTCGGCATCCTGGAAGGCGACGAACTCCGTCTCGATTGCCGGCAGCAGCAGGTTATAGATGCGGAACTGCCCGGCATTGCGGGAGGAGCGCATCCAGTGAATGCTTTGTGCGGAGTAGCGCTGCCGGATGGCATCGAAGGCCGCAGCATCGCCAGCATCATCCACAACAATCAGACGCGCCGGAGGGTAGGTCTGCGCCAGGACAGAGTCGATGGCCCTGGCCAGCCACGGTTCGCAGCGATAGTTGGTGATGATGGCGGTGACGGGCGCGGCGCTCATAACAATTCTGCTGCCCGCAGCACGGCCATCGTCTCCAGCAGGAAGGCAGCGGCATAGGGGCGGCCGCTGTAGTTCCCCAGATGGGCGCCGTGGAAGAATTCGATATCGGGCCAAGGCGCGGAATCGTCCCGTTGGGATAGCAGGTGGAGCCATATGCTTCGGGCAAGCCCGCCAATGCTGCCAGCATCCACCAACCCGAGTAGCACGGCCCAAGCGGCGGAGTTCAGCCAATACGCCGCGTTGGCAAAGCCGTGGGATCGCCATCCGGCATGGGGATCCACGTGCAGTAGCACGCCGGCGATCACCGTCCGCGTCGCGTCCTCCAGGAGAGCACCGCCGGTGAGCCACTCGTTCCGGAGCAGAAAGGCAACGGGCGCGAACGGCACCCGCGGATAGTAGGAAGAAGCAAAATCCATGTAGGAGGCATCACCTTCCCGCAGTTTCCCAAGGCAGTGACACAGCAACCGGTTGACGAATCGCCGCGTGCCGCGCTGGGCGGCGGCCTGCGGGTCCGCACCCAGAGCATGCAAGGCCGTATAGATGTTGGCGGCTGTCGTCAGCTCAACCGAATTGTCGTCCGGCACGGTGAGGATGCGTAGTGTGCCATCGTGGCGGGGAGGAGCCGGATGCGACAGTACCCAACTCATGTACACGTTTCGTTCGACGCCGGTGATCTCTAGACGGCGTTGGGATTTCGGCACCAGGCGGTGACGGTCCGGATCGAAGACAGCGTCATCGAATAGGCTGGCGTGGGGCGCCACGGAGGAAGCATGGCCCAGTACGCCAAGCAGTGCGGCTACCGCCGTGTCGTCATAGTCGTCGCGCAAGCTGAGCGCGAGGCCGCCCGGCCATGAATACCCGCAGGGACCATGCAAGCCGTCGCCGTAATCTTTGTACCAGTTCCCGGTACCCGCCGCCGATTGATATGCGCGGGGCAGGTCGCGGCCGGCTTGCAGAATCGTGCTGGTGACCGCTGCCACGCCGTCCGGCAGGGCTCCGGTACGAATCGCCGTGGCCGCGTGCAGCAGAGCATAGCCGCTGAGAAAGTTGTGGTCGACGCCGGAGACCGGCCCCGTCAGTTGCATGGGGAACTCGCCGCGCACGAAGCAATCGCCGTCGCGCTGATATTGCTGCGATCGCAACCACTCCGCGGTGGCCGCGAAAAGTCTGCCTACGTCCGCTGTCATCTCTATGATTACGATATACTGAGCGACATTACGGTTCGGCAGGAGACGACGTCCCATGGCATTAGGAAACAAGAGCATCAGTAACTGGCGTGACCGGATCCTCAGCGCCAGCGAAACGCGCTACATCAACGGGGTGCTGCGTCCGGCGTTGCAGGACATCCAGACGGCCCGCATGCAGGCCCAGACCGAGATGCGCAATGCCAAGATCGACAAGCAGGCTCTGCTGCGTGCCGATCTGCAGGAGATGGAGCAGATGGAAACCAAGATCAAGAGTCACATGCAGAAGACGCTGGGCCGGGCCTCCAAGCTTTGAGGGAACGGCGAACCCCGCCGGCGGCCGCGATTTCAGTGGACATCCGTGACGGACTCGCGCACGGCGAGTCGCGTTACCGCGCGTTGGCGTTGTGCGAACAGCTGGAAGCCGCGCGGGTGCCGGTTTCCTTTGTCAACATCAATCTTCCGAAGAAAGAAATGCGAGCGCAGGTTCAAGGGAGCGTGGTGTTCGTGTGCGCCGAGACGGGAGAGCGGCCCGTA
>JAEUQF010000111.1 GCA_016789745.1 Bryobacterales bacterium | reverse complement strand
CAACTGAAAATCGCGGAATAATGCGGCAGGGAGGCAGGAATGGCCTACTGCATCAGCCGGGTGGATTATTTCTATACCAACGTTCGCGATGAGCCTGGGGAGGCCTACCGCTTGCTTAAGCAACTGGCCGCCCTGCGCATCAGCCTGACCGCATTCGCCGCCGTGCCTTTCGGTCCGGATCTCACACAACTCACGCTGTTTCCCGAAGACACGCCTCAATTGGTGGAAGCCGCCAAGCGGGCCAACATGAAGCTGGACGGGCCCTATCCGGCAATACTGGTGACCGGCGACGATCAACTAGGAGCCTTGGCGCCGATCCATGAGAAACTCGCGCAGGCCCACGTGAACGTGTATGCCTCCACCGGGGTGGTCGGTGCGCGGGGCGGCTTCGGCTACGTCATCTACATCCGGCCTGACCAGTTTCCGCAGGCGGCTGCGGTGTTGAACGTTTAGTGGCTCTTGGCCACCTTGGCGGAGTTGTGCTCTTCGAGGTGGATGTGCTGGTTGGGGTCAATAAACAGCCAGCACAGCGCGCCAACGAAGAACAAGGCACCGGTGAGGTACAACGGCATGGACCAATTGCCCCAATACTGCAAAACGAACCCAATCAGCACCGGGCTGAGCATGCCGCCTACCTGCCCTGCCGTATTCATGCAGGCGCTGACCACACCGGCATGGGCGCCCGCGATGTCGACGCAGGTGCTCCAGGCGGCGCCCAGCAGGAAAGCGGACCAACCGGAAGCCATCGCCAGCAGGATGGCGGCGGTCTGCGGGTCCTGCGCGGCGGTGCCAGCGAGCATGGTAGCGGATGCGATCAGAAACGAGGAGCCCGCCACCAGGGCACGGCCGAAACGCACTCCGAAACGCCGGCTGGCGGCATCGCTGGCGAAGCCGCCGAAGATGTCGGCGATCACACAGGCGATGAACGGCAGGGCGGCCATCAGCCCTAGTTTGGTCGAGGCGAAACCGCGCTCGCGGGCAAGGTAGGTGGGCATCCAGGTCAGGAAGAAGTAGAAGCCGTAGCTCTGGGTGAAGTACTGCAGGCAGAGGAAGAAGACGTTACGGTTGCTGAGAATCTTGCCCCAAGGCACGCCGGCCAAGCTATGCGGAGACTGCTGCAGACGGCCGGCTTCGATGAGCTTGCGTTCTTCGGGGGTTACGGCGCTGTGTTCGGCAGGCTCATTGCGGAACCACAACCACCACGCCAGCGCCCAGAAGAATCCAATCGAGCCGAAAATGAGAAACACATTGCGCCAGGTGGTGAGCGTCAACAGCCAGGTAATGATGATGGGCGTGATGGCAGCGCCACCGTGCGCTCCGGTGAAGAAGATCCCCTGCGCGCGGCCGCGTTCATTCGCCGGGAACCAGCGAGACAACGTGCGGGCGACGTTCGGCCAGGCTCCGGCTTCGCCGATGCCGAACAGAAATCGGATGGCGAGCAGACTGGGATAATTGAAGGCCGCGGCGGTGGCCATCGTAAAGGTTGACCACCAGGTGACGATGCGCGTCAGTACGGCGCGCGTGCCGATCTTGTCACCCCACCAGCCGGTCGGGATTTCGAAAGCGCCATAGGCCAGCGTAAAGGCGGAAAACACGAAGCCCATTTGTACGTCCGACAGGCCCAGTTCCCGCGAGATGTCTTTCGAGGTGATCGAGATTGCCACGCGGTCCATATACGTGATGGCGCCGAGGGCGATACAGAAGGCGAGAACGAGATAGCGTACAGGCAAGGGAAGAATAATATCACGGCGTCAGCAGGGAGCGAACCACGAAGACGGACATCTGCCCGCGGGTGGTGGCATCGGCCCCGCAATACGTCGTGGGCGTACAGCCGCCGGTGACCCCTAGTTCCTTCATCTTCTGCACGTAGGGAAAAAACAGGTCCCCCGCGGGGACGTCGGTGAAGAAGGGCGTGGTGGGCGCGGTGATGGATTCCTCGGCACGCACGCGCAGCACGGTTCGGATGATGAAGGCCGCCATCTGACTGCGGGTGACACTGGCTCCGGGGCAAAACGTGGTGGGCGTACAGCCATTGGTATAGCCAAGTTCGCGCATCTTCTGGATGTAGGCGAATTGCGGGTGATTGGCCGGAACATCAGTAAAGAACGGGACGTTGGGATAGGTGAAGTTCTCTCCGAAACGGCCGCGAATCAGAAACAGCGCCATCTGCGCGCGCGTGGTGTTTTCCTCCGGGCAGTACGTATTGACGTTGGTGCCGCAGAAATCGGCAATCGCACCGGCGCGCATCAGGTACATGTAGTCGTTGAAGAGATGATCCAGGGGAACGTCCTCGAAGGCAAGCAGCGGATTCGCGGCATTTTGCAACAGGTGTATGCCCTGCCCGGCGATGGTGAAGGAGGCCGTGCGCGGAATACCCGTGCTGTTCGGATCCACCTGCAGGAAGATCTGAGCGGTGCCGCTTCCATTCACCGATGACGGCCGCACCCAGAGGCTATTGCTGGTGACGGTCCAGGTGCAGCCGGTGGGGCTGGTCACCACGTAGCTAAGCGCACCGCCGCTCGACGGTACGGCGCGATTGCCCGGGTCCACCGTGTAGGTGCAGGGAATGCCCGATTGGGTAATGGTGAACGTGCGAGGACCGACAAAGATAGTGGCCTGGCGCGGCGCCACCAGCGGGTTCGGATCCACGCGCACCTGCACCCGGGTATTGCCAACACCGCTCGCCGCCGAGGTGACGACGGCCCAGGTCTGCGAGGAGCCGATCGACCAGGGACAGGCGGTGCCCACGGAAAGATCCATCGACACCGTGCCGCCCGTCGAGCCAATCGCCTGCTCAACGCCCGCCAGCGTGTAGGTACAGTTTTGGGCCACGCCGCCGAAGTCCACTTTCGCGACAAAGCCGTCGCCGGCGCCGCCGTAAGTGAGTTGCACGGCTCCGCCGGTCGCGGGGAAGTTATTCGAGATGGTGCTGCCGGCAAGATAAGCATTTCCCGCCGAATCGAGCGCCATTCCAAGGACCATGTCGTTGTTGGCGCCTCCCAGGTAGGTGCCGTAGTTGAGCAGGTCGCCATTGGGAGTCAGGCGGGCCAGAAAGCCGTCCTGGGCGCCTGGGCCCGGCGTCTGCAGCGCCCCGACCGTGGTGGGGAAGCCGTTGCCCGTGCCATAACCGGCGATGTAGGCGGCGCCGGAGCCATCCACGGCAACGCGCGAAATGGATTCCAGGTTGAAGAAGGAGCCGACCGAGCCGATGTAGGTGGAAAAAGCAAGCTGATCGGCCTGCGCGGAGAGCTTCGACAGGAATCCCGCGCCGCCGCTGCCCGGACGCAATGGCTGGAAAACACCGCTGGTCGTGGGGAAATTGGTGGAGAGCGTCGTGCCGGCCAGGTAGACCGTATTGCCCGGACCCAGAGCGATGGTCTGTGCGAAGTCCGCGGCACTGCCCCCCAGCAACGCCGATGCCGTGAGCGCGGTGCCATCTGCCGCCAGGCGAACGGCGAAGACATCGGCATCGGCACGGTTGGGCGAGCGATAGCCGGTGCTGGATAACGGGAAGTCCGCGGAGTTGGTGTGGCCGGTGAGCCAGGCATTGCCGGCGCCATCGGCAACCACCGCGGTAACCTGATCGGTCTGGGTTCCCCCCAGCCAGGTGCTGTAGGCTAACGCCGTCAATGTGTTGTTGAAGCGCGCCACGAAGCCGTCGCTGTCGCCCCGGCGCTGGGTCTGCAGCACGCCTTCGGTGACAGGCAGCCCGTCGGATGTGGACGCCCCTGCCAGATAAATGTTGCCCGCCGTATCGGCAGCCATGCCTCGCAGCGTGCCGGCCGCGGTACCGTTGGCGCCGCCCAGGAAGGTGGAGCCCAGCAGCGCCGCGCCATCGGCTCGCAGACGCGCTGCGAATATGCCCGTTCCGGCGGTCTGGAAGCCCTGGGCGGCGGCGGGGAAATCGGTGGATGCCGAGTTGCCGGCGACGGTGATGGTGCCAGCCGGATCGACGGTTAGACCCACGGCGCGATCCGGCCCGCTGCCGCCGAGGTACGTCGAGAAGATCAGCTGATTGCCTGCCGGGGCGAACTTGGCGACGAAGACGTCTTCGTTGCTGCCCGTGGAGGTGGGGCGGTAGGAGCCGACCGTGGTGGGGAAGTTCGCCGAGGCGGTGTAGCCCGCCACGTAAACATTCAACTGGGCGTCGGTGGCGATGGCGACGGCACTGTCGCCCGCGTTACCGCCCAGGTAACTGGCGAAGCTGAGGACAGGGTCGATGGTGAGCGGGTACCGCTTGTCGTAGCCGTCCACGGCGAAGCCAAGCGTGTCGCCGCGCAGGACAAAGCGGCTGGACACCGGCACGCGGCGGCCGGCGATCATCTGGAAGCTGACCGGAGCTTGCAGCCGCAGTGCCCCCTCTGCGTAGGAAAGCAGCAGGTCGCCGTTGGGCTCCGATTCGAGACGTGCACCGGTGCCAACTTGGAGACCAAACGCAGACGGGTCCGCACCGGGCGCGACGTGGACGTCGTACTCCAGGGTGCGGCCGGCGCCGTAGAAGTCGACGGTGATGCCGTCATACAGGCCCTCATACCGGATCTTGCCGTAGTGGGGAACAGCCGCCTGCCAACGCGAGGCGTCGCGACCCAGCAGATAGTGGCTGACGGCGGTCTGGCGGTCGAGCGGGATGGCTCGACCGGCCCGGGCGGCCGCGAAGCGGAGCGTGACGTCGCGTGAGGGTAACCGCAACGTGGCGCCGGAGGAATGCAGGGCCAAAGCGTAGCCGGGCGCACGGGCGACATAGCCATCGGGCCGCGGTTCAAAATGAAGGGGCAAAGAGTGAAGTCGTTCCCTTACCGCGGTAGCGGACGGGGCAGCCATCATCGGCAATACAGAGAGAAGGACGGCAAGCAGACAGCGAGGGGCGCACATGAGGAACTCCGCGTAGAACATCAAATAGTACCTTAGTTCCACCCCTCCGAACCAAGGAAAATACACCACCGAACAGATGGCGGAATCGGGCCACGGCACCGGGTGATATTCTGAAAGTTGTAAGCCTTTTATTTCCAGAAGGAGTCATACTTCCATGTCAGAACAGCCGTCCCGGCGCGATTTTGTGAAGTCTGCGGGCTTGGCCGCCGCCCCAGCGGTCTTGTCGGCCCAGAATGCGAACAGTGAGCTGCAGTTGGGCTGGATCGGCACCGGCGGGCGCGGCTATTACCTGCTGGAGCGGGCTTACAAGGGTAGCGGTGGACCCTTCAAAGTGGTGGCCACCTGCGACACCTATGCCGGGAACCTGGCGCGCGGCAAGGATCGCATCCAGACCATGGGCGGCAATTCGCCGAAGACCTTCGTCGATTACAAGGAACTGCTGGCTGACAAGTCGATTGACGCGGTGGTGATTGCGACGCCGGAGCACCTGCATTACCCCATGGCGATCGCGGCGCTGAAGGCGAACAAGCACATCTACCTGGAAAAGCCTCTGGCGCACACGATTGAGGAAGGCGCCGAGATCGTGAAGCTGGCCGAGAAGAGCGGCAAGGTCGTCCAGGTGGGTACCCAGAACCGCAGCAACTCCCTGTACATCAAGGCCAAGGAGATGGTGGCCCAGGGCATGATCGGCGACATCCACTACGTGCGCGCCTTCTGGTATCGCAACACGCTGCCCGACAACCCGGCGTGGCGCTACGCTATCCCCCCCGACGCCAACGAACAGAATACGGACTGGCAGAAGTTCCTGGGCGCCGCGCCGAAGAAGCCGTTCCACAAGGGCCGTTACTACCAGTGGCGCCTCTATTGGGACTACTCGGGCGGTATCTCGACCGACCTGCTGGTGCACCAGACCGACATCACGAACTTCGTCTGCGGCAAGACCACCCCGGTGAGTTGCGTGGCGTCGGGCGGCGTGTACCGCTGGACCGATGCGGCCGATGACCGCGAAGTGCCGGACACCTTCAGCGCGCTTTACGAATATCCCGACAAGTTCCACATCAACTACTCGTGCTACTTCGGCAACGAAAAGTATGGCTACGGCGAGCAGTTCATGGGCAACGAAGGCACCATCGAAGTGTTGAACCGCCAGATCCTGAACTCGACCCCCGAGTAGTTCCGCGGAATGCCGCCGGCCCACATCGCCGAGCGCTAGGACATGAAGATGGAACTGCCAGGT
>JAEUQF010000102.1 GCA_016789745.1 Bryobacterales bacterium | reverse complement strand
CATTTCCCCCCGTCGCGAAATCCCGAACCTGTTCCTTTTCGAGGCTTCCAGCATGACGGTCATGTTTTGGCCGGTGGTCGTGTTCATGGCGATCTCGCTAGCCATCGGTCTGTATACCTTCACAAAGGTCCAGGGCTCCAGTCACAACTTCACGGTGTGTGGCAAGGCAATGCCCTTCTTTATCATCGGTACCGCGTTAACCGCTCAGGCTGTCGACGGTAACGCTACCTTAGGTAATACTTCCCTCACTTACTCCGCCGGCATATGGACCGGGGTCATGATACCCATGGGACTCGCCATAAGCCTGTTCGTTGTAGGCTCCCTCCTGGCCGGCCCGCTCAACAAGATGAATCTGTTGACCTTGCCGGAGTATTTCCACCGCCGCTACGACAAACGCACCGAGTTACTTGTCTCGGTGTTGACTATTGTTTGCTTTACTGTCCTAATCGCCGGCAACTTGGCTGCCGTGGGCTGGATCCTCTCGGTTGCCTGCGGCATCAGCTACCTCTCCGGCCTGCTCTAGGGAACCGCCGTCATCGCCGCCTACACCATGGCCGGCGGCCTGTTCTCCGCCATCTGGACGGATCTGTTCCAGATCCACGTCGCCCTTGTAGGCTTCATCGCATCGGCGGGCTATGTGCTCTACACCCGCGGCTTCTCCAACTTACTCGCGGCCGTGCCCGTGGAGAAACTCGATACAACCGGCCTGCTAAGTATCGGCGGTGGCGCCCTCACCAATTGGGCCGGCCTGGTTTCGCTGGCACTCGGCAACGCCATGGCTCTCGACTTCATGGAGCGCGTCTTCGCCGCCGACAGTCCCAACACCGCCAAGCGCGGCTGCTATTACGCCGGCGTGCTCACCATCGTCATCGGCGCCTGCGCCACCATACTCGGCCTCGCCGCTATCCCCACCATCCCCACCATCGGCGACACGCGTATGGTGCTGCCCACATTCGCCACCAACCACCTCCCGTTCTGGATGGGCATGATGGTCTTCCTCGGCGTGCTTGGCGCCTCCATGTCCACCGCCAACGGCGCCATCCTCGTCATCTCCGTGGTCCTCGCCCGTAACATTGTCCAGCGCTGGACGCCGCGTAACTTCACTGACCGCGAGTTACTCAATCTCTCCCGCTTCATGGCGATTCCTACCGCGCTCGCCGCGGGCCTCCTGGCCTGGTGGAAGCCCGAGCCCGGCATTCTGCTGGTCGTTGCTTTCGACATCGTCTTTGCCGGCTGCGTCGTGCCGCTCTTCCTGGGTGTCTACTGGAAGAAGGCCACCAGCCTCTCAGCGATCATGGCGGTCGTCGCCGGCACCACCTGCCGCGCGATTGCTTATTTCGTGACGCCGCCAACCTGGGCAGGCCTCGACACGCTGCTGCCCCCGGTGGTCAGCCTCGCCGCCTTCTACATCACCGCCAAACTTACCGCCAAAGGCTCCGAAGCCGAAGCGAACACCGGCGTGCTCGCCGCCGAAGGAGCCAACTAACTCGCATGCGTAACTTCATTCTCTTTGCCTTCCTCGCCGGAGCCACTTACTTAGCCGCGCAATCCGGCCCCGCACCCGCCGAAGGCACCGCGCCCGCGCCGAGGAAGAAGGGCGGCTTCAAACGCCCCGAACGCCCCGGTATCAAGGAGCCCGGCGTCCAGAGCCCAATGGCCGACATCAAGCCAGACGCGGTCTTCCCGGTCCCAGGCGTTCCTGATTGGACTGTCGTCACAGACGACGCCGTCTGGGTCTCCAACAAGCCCAAAGGCACGGTCCACCGCATGGATACCCGCAGCAACACCGTCACGGCCAACATCGACGTCGGCAAGCAGCCCTGTTCCGGCCTTGCCGCTGGCTTCGGCAGCATCTGGGTCCCGCTCTGCGGCGACAAGGCGCTCGCCCGAGTCTCCATCAAGGACAACAAGCTCGAAACCACCATTCCCGTGGGCCCGGCCAATACCGAAGGCGGCCTCGCCACCAGCAAGGACGCCGTCTGGATGACCAGCGATATGGCCGGCGTGCTCTCGCGCATCAGCCCCAAGACCAACAAGGTCGAAGCCGAGATCAAGGTGCCGAAGGGCTCGGTCTCCTGTGTCTTCGGCGACAACGCCATTTGGGTTGTAAGCAATGAAGAGAGCGTCATCACTCGTGTCGACGCCAAGAAGAACAAAGTGACCGATACCATTCCCGTGGGCCCCAATCCGCGCTTCGTCACCTTCGGCGCGGGCTCCATCTGGACTCTCAACCAGGGCGACGGAACCATCTCACGGGTCGACGCTAAAACTCGCAAAGTCGTCGCAACCATTCCGGCGGGGATTCCGGGCGGTGGCGGCGAGATCTCGTACGGGGAGGGACATGTCTGGGTTACTGTCTTCCAAATACCAATTACCAAAATTGATGCTTCCACTAACAAGGTGGTTCGCCAATGGATTGGGGCCGGTGGCGATGCCATCCGCTACGGTCACGGCTCCGTTTGGCTTTCCAATCTGCGGGAGCAAAACGTGTGGCGCCTGTCTCCGCCAAAATAACCAAGGGGGGAACGCGTGGAACGCATTTCGCTAGAAGTCGACCTGCAAGGCCATGTCGCCCTGTTTCATACCATCAGTAAAATCGTCAGCTCGAATCTGAATCTCGATCAGATCCTCTCCGAACTGATTGCCCTGGTGGTGGAGGTCTCCAAGTGCGACGCCTGCCTGGTTTACCTCTACGAATCCACAACGGGGGAACTGGTGCTGCGCGCTTCGCAGTTGCCGCATGAAGATGAAATCGGCCACATCCGCATGCGCCTCGGCGAAGGCGTCACCGGCTGGGTGGCCGATCACAAGAGTGTCGTCGCGCTCAGCTCCAATGCCAGCCAGGACCCGCGCTTCAAGCGCTTCCCGGGCCTCGCCGAAGATACTTACGAGGCCTTCCTCTCGGTGCCGCTGATCACCACCGGCGAGTTCATCGGTGTGCTCAACGTCCACCACCGCAAGGCCCACAAACACACGCCCGAAGAGGTTGGATCGCTCACCTTCCTCGGCGAGCAGTTGGGCATCGCCATCGCCCGTGCCCGCATGGCCCAGGACATCGCGTCACTTAAAGCGCATGCCGAGGAACTCAAGTCGCAACTCGAAACTCGCAAGCTCGTCGAGCGCGCCAAGGGCATCCTCCAGCGCAGCCAGAAGCTCACCGAGGAGCAAGCCTACATGGTGCTGCGCAATGAAAGCCGCCGCATGCGCAGGCCCATGAAAGAACTCGCCCAAGCCATCATCCTGGCCCAGGAGGTCTCCAAACTTGCCGGTGGTTCGGGTCCAGGCACCAACGGCGGTGGCGGGCCCATCCGCCCGCCCATTCTCACCGACGACTTCGACGATCCGCTTTAGAACTCATACCCGACAACACGCGGACGACCGGCTTGCCATAAGCCATTCTGCTCATCTACGCGAATGTTCCATCTCGCATTTTGCATTCCCGTTACGCAGCTTAGCCCGGTGCTGTACTGGAAATCGCCGGATATGGTATCGCCGATCCCCGCCCGGGCTGCCTCGAAGCTACGTTCCGCGAGATGGAACCTCCTTCCGGCGCCCTCATAGGCCGACCAGCGACTCGTGCGCGGCGTAAACAGCAGTCCTTAAATCGTTTCCGGGTTCAGCGCCGCTTACGCCAAAGCCGAACTCCACACTGGGCCGCAGCGAAATCCCGCCGGCGAGCCGGTCACCGTACCGCCATTGCCGTCCGCAATCCATCTCGTTCCGCCAGAGCCGTGAAGGCCACCGGCGACTGTAGTCTGGATGGATCAATATGCGACAGCCCACGCGGCGCGTGGCCCAACGCCCGTTTCGCTAAGGTGGGGGTTCGAGAAGTAGGGTGGGCCAAGAACGAGAAGTTTTCCGAGGATTCGGGCGGGGCGGCCAGGGGGTCTGCCGTCGCACAGCGAATGGCGGCGCCCCCCTGAAGCAGTTAGGATTTCCGGCGGAGGAAGGCCACGGCAGCCAACGCGATGGCGGCCATGCCGAAGGTCGAAGGTTCGGGCACATCGGCGGTCTGTTGCACGGTAAACAGGCTGGACATCGCGTAGACGCGGAAAGCGCCGGTGCTGGACAGCCCGAGGTTATCGGTGTTGTCGTAACGCGCCCAGCCGCCGCCCGGGGTTTCGCCCGGACTCGTGCCTCTGCAAGCGCAACCCGAAAGGCCACTCGCGTTGCCGAGCACAGGACGCCCACCGCCAACGAGTCCGCTGCCGGATTCGCTTCCACTAGCGTTTCCGCCGGACCAGACAAAGTTGGTGGCACCCGTCAGCGTCACGTCAGTTTCGGTGTAGTTAATGGCCGATAAGTGGTCCACGCTTCCCGTGTAGAAGGGAACGGTGGTTCCGTTGGCGACCATGGTCCCGTTCAGAAGGTAAACGCGGGTGGTCGCCGAGACGGGGGCGTTGGACGCGGCGTTATTGGATCCAGAGCCAACACTCAGGACCGCGGTCCACGTCACACCGGCGGTATTGCCGATGCCTGCGGAGTTCGCGAGACCCTGCACAAAGTTGTTGTAAGTCGTCAGGCTACTGGAATTGCCGGTAGTTGTACTGCTCACAAACACGAAGCGATAGGTGTCGCCAGGGTTAAGACCAGCCAGCGTACTGGAGGCTGGGATTACGGCGGCCGACGAGACAGAAAGAGAAGCGACCGCTAGGAGCAGGGAAAATTTGAGTTTCATTGTTTTTGGATGACTTTAGTACATTCGCGCACTGTCTACAGAAAGTCCAGTACCAAACGCGAAAATAGTACTAAGAAGGTGAGGGGGCAAAGGCGACGGTGGCGCGGCTGAAGTGCTCTTCCCTATCACTTGCGGTGAACTCCAGCCGATTGCCAGGAGAGCACCTCGCCGGCGGTGTGATGCGCAGTCATGTTGCACCAGACCAGCGCGAGATCCCGCGAGGTCCGCGCCCTCACTTAGGGGCTTGCACTCCGGCGATACACTGCGCCTTTGCGAGATCCTGGCCCTGCTGGGCGCCGGCGGCATGGGTGAGGTGTACAAGGCCCGCGACACCCGCCTCCTTCGCCGCGTCGCCATCACAGTCCTGCCCGATCCATTGCCAACCGGTCAGGATCTCCGCGCCCGCTTCGATCTGTACCCGCGAATTGATTGGCCTTCGTCCTCAGGGTCCACCATCGCAAGGCCCATGAACACACGCCAGGTGAGGTCGGCTCACTCACCTTCCTCGGCGAACAGTTGGGCATTGCCATCGCCCGCGCCCGCATGGCTCACGACATCGCCTCCCTCAAGGCGCACGCCGAAGAACTCAAATCGCAAATCGAGACCCGTAAGCTCGTCGAACACGCCAAAGGCATCCTCCAGCGCACCCAGAAGCTCACCGAAGAGGCAGGCCTACATGGTGCTCATCCTCGCCCAGAGGGTCTCCAAACTTGCTGGAGGCTCCCGGGCAAACCAGGTGGCCGGACCAATCCGCCCGCCTGCCGACAGACGACTTCGACGATAACCTCTAATACCCAACGGAACCACGACCGTCACGGAATACCGGCCGCCCATAACCATGAAGACGCTTTTTTCCGGTCCTCTTTGCGATCTTGGCGTCTTTGCGCGCGACTCTCTGGAGTGAGCTACCCGGGGTCCACGTCGCGTCTTCAACGGAGTGGTAGCCCAAAACCCGGCATTGCTTCTCTACGGGAAAAGCGCACGCCGCTTCGCCAACACCACCGTTGATTTGGTTATCTTGGCGAACTTGGAGAGCTTGGCGAGAGATTCCCCGAGTAAATCTCGCGGCTAGAAGTTATACCCGAAAAACACCCGTACCGCCGGCTTGCCATAAGCCATGCTGCGCATCTCCACGAACGTCCCGTTACGAAACTCGACGCCCGTCACAAAGCTCAAACCCGTGCTGTAATCGAAATCGCCAAAGTCGATATCCCGATCCCCGGCTTGAGCCGCCTCGAAGTTTCGGTGCGAGAAGTTGAAGCTCGGTCCGGCACCAACATACGCCTGCCATCGCCCGGTGCGCGGCGTAAACGGCAGACGGTAGATCGCCTCGAAGTTGAGCGCGAACAGCGTCGTTACTTCCCCAAAACCGAACTCCGCGCTTGGCCGTAGCGATATCGAATCGGAGAAGAACGGGCCGACGCGCGCCTGCACACCCGCTGTCAGTAACTCCGGGTCAAACCCTACACCGCCGCGTACACCCACTCCATAACGCCGCACTTGCCGCCGGATCTGTGATTCGGCCCGCCGCACCTCATCAGGCACCACGTCGCTTTCCCCTTCGCCAGCAGCAGCCGGCGCCCCCGTCACACGCACAGCCACAACCGTCCGCAGCCCATCTCGCTCTCCGCGCGCCGTCACAGCCACCGGGGATCGAACCGCCAGCGATGCCGGCCGCCCGGCGCCACGAGCGTAGACAAACGTCTCATACCGTCCCGATTCGGTGCGAATCGTGAGAGAACTGGACGTGGAAGAAACCACCGTCCCGCGGACCACTTCACTCATCGGCGTTCGCTCCTGCGCCTCACAACGCGGAACAAATGCCACGCTCCCTAAAAGCAAGAGCCCTAAAATTACATTCGGCATGTTTTAGTCGTATTACCCCTCGCCTGTTAGGGCGAAGATCAGACGGAACTGTTGCCGTCCCGCACGGTCTCAATGTGTCAACACCCACGCGCCGGGGCCTCTGCGCTAGACTAGCGTAAACCCTTATCACGGGAATCCGTGCAGGCGATCAACTCGGCCCTTACGAAATCCTCGCCTTGCTGGGCGCCGGCGGGATGGGCGAGGTGTACAAAGCCCGCGATTCGCGCCTCGATCGCTCCGTCACCATCAAAGTCTTGCCGGTGACTTTCGCCCAGGATACCGAACGCCTGCGCCGCTTCACACTGGAGGCCCAGTCCGCGGGCACCCTCAATCACCCCAACATCCTCGCCATTGACGATACCGGCACACACGAAGGCATGCCGTATCTTGTCTCAGAGTTGCTCGAAGGCGAGCCCCTCCGCGAGCGACTGGACCGCACCGGCAAACTCCCGCTCCACAAGACCCCGCGACTTCTCCCGCCAGGTTGCATCCGGACTCGCTGCCGCGCATGCCCGTGGCATCACCCACCGCGACATCAACCACCTCTTCGACAGGCTCTACTATTCGGAGCCCGAAAATCTCTTCTTCACCCGCGATGGCTTGGTGAAGATCCTCGACTTCGGCTTAGCCAAGCAATCGGCAGGAGCGCCACAGCCCAGCGATGCCACGCGCAAGGCCGTCTCCGAGCCCGGCGTCGTAATGGGTACGGCCGGCTACATGTCGCCTGAGCAGGTCAAAGGGCTCCCGGCGGACCCGCGCTCCGCGCTCCGATCTGTTCAGTTT
>JAEUQF010000040.1 GCA_016789745.1 Bryobacterales bacterium | reverse complement strand
CCTGCCCCGCCGGCGTCTCATACGGCACCTGCGCCACAATCCGCGCCGGCGACACCGACACCAGCGGCGCCGCCCGGTTCCCCACCATTACCTGCACCCCGCCCAATTCCGTCGGCCACACCGGACCCTCGCCGGTCAACGGCGTCGCCGGACCCAGATTGATCCCGTCAATCCAGATCAGCCCGCCCGCCGCCACGGCCGACGGTGCCGGCTGCTGCGTCCAGGCATTGATCACCCCGCGCGGATTGATCACCGGCCCCAACGTCACCTGTCCCCATAAGCCCGCCGCCCCCATCAGACCGATCCAGGCAATTCGACGAACCATAGTCCCCCTCTTTCTTCCCTGAACCGCGCTGAGCGAACCAACGCCCGGGCGGAAGGCTGTCAACCGAAAGCTTTTTGAAACATCCCGTTAAACCCGGGTCCCGGCTCGCAAGTTGCAGCCCTTTACAATCGCCCGAGGCGCCACGCGCTGAGCCTACACCTTCGCCACTTCAAAGTGAAAGTGGTTCTGGTGGCCGGGACGCAGCCAAGCCCATGGCGTGTCGGGATGGAGGATTCCGCTTCCTTCCCCGATCCTCGGCTTCGCCTCTGGGCTGTCATGCCGCGCCTGCGTTGTCAGGAATTGGTACACGTCTTCGAAGAACCCGCGTGCTCCCACTGTCCCCAGCACAAAGTTGCCCAAATCCAGCGGATCCACCGCCAGCCGGTAGCTTGTCTTATTCAGAGAACCCGGCCATCGTCCCGCTTTGTCCCCCCCAATCGCCGCCGGCACACGCTGATTTCCCCAATCGCGCCGTACATCAAAGTGCCCGGCCGAAGTGATGGCCCCATGGAAATCCATGGCAAGCCCTTCGGTGTGCGTATCGGCGCTGTCATTCCTGCCGCCCCCGATCCCCAACCCACCCCAAAAGATCACCGACGCTCCCCAGTTGTCCTTCAAATACTGCGTGAAGCGTACCACCAGCACGACATTCCGCAAGTCCAGCTCCCGCGTCTCGGTCCACCCGGCCGCCTGTGGGTTGTTCGGCGTGAACTGCACTCCCGCGATGTTCAACTTCAACTTCACCTTGTCTGCCGGTTTCGGCCACGTGATGTTCCCGTTGGCATCGCATTCCGGCCATCGCTCCATTCGGATCACCTGGTTCACCCAATAGTGCACCACCAGATCGCGCGCCTGCTCCCGGCTGAGCGACCGCGCTACCACGCCCGACCCGGCCGGCGCTCCCGCGAACCGTTGCAGTTGCTTTCGCGCGGCTGCATATTGCTGCTGCCAGTGCACAACGAAACCGGTCAGTCCCATGGTCCTTCTCTCCTGTCCCCTCGCGCAGCCATTGTAAGCAAAACGGCTTCTGATAGCACCTGCCCCAGCTACACCCCGCTATACTGAAACCAGTAATTCTGGATGCCCCCAGGCCAAGCAACACTCGAATCCCCACCCCATTCGGGCCATCAAAAGCCCGCCCCGTTGGCGTCCGCCACCCGCACCCTCCTCCTCTACTCCATCGGACACTTCGCCGTCGACGTCTACTCCGCCGCCCTCGGCGTCTACCAGCCCCTCTTCGCCAAACACCTCGGCCTCACCCTTACCCAGGCCGGCCTCCTTGGCGGCATGATGGTCTTCGCCGGCTCCGTCATGCAGCCCTTCTGGGGCTACCTCTCCGATCGCTATCACTCGCGCCTCTTCTCTGTCCTCGCCCCCGCCCTCTCCGGCATCTTTATCTCCGCCCTCGGCCTCGCGCCCAACTTCTACGTCCTCCTGCTGATGGTCGCCGCCGGGGCCTCCGCCATCGCCAGCTTCCATCCCCAGGGCTCGGTTCGCGCCGCCGCCGGTATCAAGGAGGGCCGCTCCAAGGCCATGGCCTTCTTCATCTCCAGCGGCCAGCTCGGCTTCGCCCTTGGCCCCATGTACTTCTCGCTCGTCCTGGCTAACCTCGGCTTCTCCCACTCCCTCTGGGCCGCCATCCCCGGCATCCTCGTCACCGTCGCCCTTCTCTACACCATCCCGGAAGCCCCCGACTCCCACCGCGGCGCCCAGCGCTTCAACTGGGCCGTCCTCCAACCCATCTGGCGGCCGCTGCTCCTGCTCTACATGCTCGTCTTTCTTCGCTCCGTCGTCCAGATCAGCTTCACCCAGTTCCTCCCCCTGTACCTCACCCGCGAACGCGACTTCTCCCTCCCCATGGCGAGCCTCGCCCTCACTCTCTACTCCGCCGGTGGCGCCCTCGGCGGCTTCACCGGAGGCCACCTCGCCGATCGCTTCGGCGGGCGCCGCGTCATCGTCTACAGCATGATCGGCGCCGTCCCCTTCCTGCTCCTCTTCTTCTACGCCACCGGCCCCCTCGCCTTGGCCGGCCTCGTCCTCGGCGGCCTGGTTCTGCTTGCCACCAACCCCGTCAACATCGTCATGGCCCAGCAACTCGCCCCCGGCCAATCGGGCACTATATCCGCCCTCATGATGGGCTTCGCCTGGGGCATGGCCGGCATGGTCTTCATCCCCCTCGCCGGTATCGCCGCCGACCATTTCTCGCTCCACACTGTCCTTCGCTCCTTCGTCATCTTCCCCGTCCTCGGCTGGCTCCTCGCCCTCCGCATGCCCAAATCATCATCATGAAAGCCGTTTGCCTCCTCAGTGGCGGACTCGATTCCTCCACCTGCCTCCTCTACGCCCAACGTCAGGGCTTCGCCTGCTACGCCCTCTCCTTCGACTACGGCCAGCGCCATCACTTCGAACTCGAGGCCGCCCGCCGCGTCGCCGAAAAGCACCGCGCCGTCGAACACCGCGTCGTCCGCGTCGACTTGGCCGGCTTCGGCGGCTCCGCCCTCACCGCCGACCTCGACGTTCCCAAACACCGCCACCCCAGCGAGATGTCCCACGGCATCCCCGTCACCTACGTCCCGGCCCGCAACACCGTCTTCCTTTCCCTCGCCCTCGCCTGGGCCGAAGTCCTCGGCTCCCAGGACATCTTCGTCGGCGTCAACGCTCTCGATTACTCCGGCTACCCCGATTGCCGCCCCGAATATCTCGAAGCCTTTGAACGCATGGCCAACCTCGCCACCAAGGCCGGCGTCGAAGGCACCCTCCGCACCCGCATCCATGCCCCCTTGCTTCATCTCACAAAATCGGGCATCGTGAAGCTAGCCGTGGATCTGGGCCTCGACTTCTCGCTCACCAGTAGTTGCTATGACCCGGCTCCCGACGGCCGGCCCTGCGGCGCCTGCGATTCCTGCCTGCTCCGCCAGAAAGGCTTCGCCGAAGCCGGCCTGTCCGATCCCTTAGACTCTCGCCCAAAGGCCACACCATGATCTCTGAGATCTTCCACTCCATCCAGGGCGAAGGCCGCTTTGCCGGCCTCCCCGCTGTCTTCGTTCTCACCGATGCCGGCGCCCCGCGCCCCTCCTGGTGCGGCCCCGTCCAGGGCTCCTTCAAGCCCAATCACGAAACCAGCTTCGCCGGCCTCCTCGCCGCCGCCCGCAAGTTCTGGTGCGACTACGCCGTCATCGTCGGCACCGAACCCCTCGCTGATGACAACATCGTCGCCATCGCCGACGGCCTCAAGCGCTTCGGCCACACCGTCGTCATCGAAGGCTCCGGCTCGCACTTCGCCAACGTCCCCTGCGACCTGCTCAGCCTCACCCTCCGCATGCAGAACCCCGTCGACCCGCCCAGAAAGAAATCGAAGTTCCCCGCCTACGACATCGAGATCCTCCGCAAACTCATCGCCCACTACGACTACCAGCTCCAGTTCCTGGTCGCCGACCGCGCCGACATCGTCGAAGTCAAATCGGTTGCCCAGGAAATCGGCGCCGACAAGAACAAGGTGCTCCTCATGCCCGCCGCCGCCAAGGGCAGGGAACTCAACGACCAGTGCCATTGGGCCCTCGAAGCCGCCCGCTTCTTCGGCTACCGCTACGCCCCCCATCTGGCCACCCCCACCGCCCCCAAGACTAATGAAGATCGCTGAGGTCTTCTACTCCATCCAGGGCGAAGGCCTGCTCGCCGGCGTGCCATCCGTCTTCCTCCGTACCTCCGGCTGCAACCTCCGCTGCCACTGGTGCGACACCCCCTACACCTCCTGGCAGCCCGAAGGCGCCGACCAGTCCGTCGACGAACTCCTCCGCTACGTCCGAAAGTCCGGCGCCCGCCACACCGTCGTCACAGGCGGCGAGCCCTTCCTCCAACCCCAACTCGCCGAACTCTGCATCGCCCTCTCCGATGCCGGCCAGCACATCACTATCGAAACCGCCGGCACCGTCTACCGCGACGTGGTCTGCGACCTCATCAGCCTTTCCCCCAAGCTTGCTAACTCCACCCCTCACGAGAAAGACGAAGGCCGTTGGGCCGCGCAGCATGAACGTCTCCGCTACCAGCCCGACGTCCTGCGCCGCTTCCTCGCCTCCTACCCCTATCAACTGAAGTTTGTCGTCAGCAACGAAGCCGACCTGGCCGAGGTGGAACGCATCGTCGCCGATACCCGTGCCGATCGCGACCGTGTCCTACTTATGCCCGAAGGCACCACCCCACAGGCCATCGCCGCCGCCAGCCTCTGGATCGTCGAAGCCTGCAAGCGCACCGGCTTCCGCTACTCGCCCCGCCTTCACGTCCATATCTGGGGCGATAAACGCGGCGTCTAATTCTTCCGCCAATTCCCCCCATCCCTTCCGCTTCCCCAGCAGGAGGAAACAAAAATGTTTCAACGCTGCACCATCAACATACGCCAGAACAACACATGGCTCGAAGTCACCCTGCTCAAAGCCCGCGTCGGCGCCCCACCCTACAAAGACAAGGTGTTCCCCACCTCGACCCCCCGGGGCGACGATGAGCCCTTCGAAATGTTCCGTCAGATGGAGATGATGATGAACGGCAACGCATGGTGGGGCCGCTGGAGCCTGGGCGGCAGCAGTGCCAGCTTCACGCCCGACAGCAGCTTCACCGTCGGCACCGCCCACCGCGATTCCCGCTATTGGGTCTACAACCACAAGACCTGGGAACTCCACCTCGTACAGCGAACCATGGAGTCCGGCTGGGCCGAAAAACCCGGCGCCCCGCCCACCGGCTACAAGGTCCTCTACACCCCTGCCCTCGAACTATACGGCGCCGCCATCACCGGCCGCGGCATCAAGCCCATGCAGGGCGACACCGGCAACGGCTGGGTCCGCATCGCCAGCCGCGCCTTTCGCCCCCAACGTGTCTCCTGGGAAAAGAACTGACTGTCCGCTGGGCCGCCTTCATGTGCGTGCGGCCTCGGTCCGCTCTCATAATCCGGATTGATTCGTACGAATTTCGTGCATAATGTCCTCTATGGCGAAGTTCATTTTCTGGAATACCCAGCATCTTGGCGCGGGCAGTGGCACGGAAAAAGGAATCGTATTAGAATCCGTCTTAGCCCAAATCTTTCACGACCATGATGCCGACGCGGCCTTCCTCTGCGAGGTTACCAGCGATACCGTCCTCGGCGACGCCACCTTCTCCAAGTCCATTCACTACAAGAAAAAAGGGGCACTGGGCTACGCGGGCGTCGCCGCGCCCGATTTCGACGCAGTCGCTCTGGAGCGCTTTCCCGTTCCGAAATTCGACGATGTATTTGCCGCTAAGTCCCACAGAAAAGGCGGCAATGAATTCACCCGCCAGAGCAAACGCATGGTCGTTGCCGCCGGAAATTGGGGCGGAGTTCCCATCTATCTGTATCACGCAAATGCCAGCTACCGGGCCGCGTTTGTAGTCTCCTGGGTCGCCGCCGCCCTCTATGCCGAAGAGGATGGAAAGTTCATTCTCGTTGGCGACCTGAACTGCGAGCCCAGCCAGTTCAAGTCCGAAATCGACCTCTGCGCCCGGGAGATCGATCCGAAGTTCCACAAACAGTTCTACCGCTGCTATGGCGGCGATACCCACAACGCCCGCACCGGACTGAGCAAGACCTACGACTGGGCTATCGCCGGCGGCGAAGTGGACCCCGGTGTCGAGGTCACGGCAATCGATCTCACCGCCGCCCTCCGCGCTCTCAACCTCGTACCCAAGAACGGCAACCCCAGTTCCGTCCTCTCCGACCACCTGCCCATTCTTGTCACCGTCGAATAGATGCCATCCGCTGCAGGGCGGGCGCCCATCGCCCGCCCCAATCCATACCTACCAGCCGATATCCTTGAGCAATCGGAACGTCAGATCATTCGGCAAGTCGACAACCTGCGTCAACCCCACATTGATCGCCGGCTCCATCAGCAGATTCGGAAACGCGGTGGTATCAAAGTGCGATACGGAAGACCCGGACGCAAACGTCGTCGGGGCGTACATCTTCACCCGCCCGAAGTTATCCGTTCCCGCTGGCGTGGTCGAATCCAGCAGCAGTCTCGCAAACACCCCGCTGCGCGTCCGCGACCGTCCCAACAGCGCCGTCTTCAACGCATTGCCCGCAGCCTGGCTGATCATCACCGACGGAATCGTGACGGTTGCATCCACACCCGTCATGTTCAAAAGACCCGCCGCGTTATTGGCAATCACCACCCCAATCGCCCCAGCGTTCTGCGCGTTCTTCACCTTGATCAGAAACGTGCATCCGCCGCGATCAATCAGCGCGATCTTGCCGTTCACAGCCAGAACATTCGTTGCATTCAGAGGCTCACACGCATTGCCAATGCTCGCAGGCTGCGCCGCCACCGGCATAATCTCCCCTAACACCCCCGTGGTGTTCAACGGCGCGCCAAACTGCGCGATCCCCAAATCCACGTTGTTGCTCGCGATGCTGGCAGGCAGCGTCAACTTGAAGTTCGGACCCGCATTCAACACCTGCCCCGCCACGCTGTTCACGCTGGTTCCGTTCCACACCAGTTGACTCAAGCTGATGGCCGAAGCCGCCCGCTGCGTGTCCGTCATGTTGCTCCACGTCAACCCCGTGCTGGTGCCAAACAGAAAGTGGTCCCAGACGGCCGGGAAGCCCGCAAACAGCGCACCGGTCGACCCGTTCGTGAACGTCTGGAATCCCAGCCCATGCGCCAGTTCATGTAACGCTACCGCCACAAAATCCACCTGACCCGACGGTATACTGTTGTCCGTCCCCAGGTAAAAGGGACTGCCGGGCAGGCAGTTCGCCCCCCCCAGATCGCGATTGAACCGGGCTCGGATATCGTCACTACCAGGGCTGATACTCGATCCGAAAAGCTTGTCGGCCAGCGCCCCCGGATACCAGGTGCCCGCAAACGACGCTCCACTAAAGTCGCGGAACACCTCGATGGCTCCCGCCGACCCCAATACCGCCGCCGTCGCCGTGCAAGTCAGCGGTTCAAACGACGCCCGTACCACGATTGTCACACTGCTATCCAGTTTCGCCGCCCAGACCCCCACGGCATGCTGCAGCGCGTACAAACGCTGTGCCCCCAGCGTCGTGTGCGGATTCGTCCCCACCTGGGGAACCACCGTCGGGTCATTCAATCCAACCCCCGCGCCGTCGTTGTTGATGATCGAGATCGTCGCCGCGCCCATCGCCGGCAGCGCCAGCAGCACCGCCGCCATCAGCACCGTCAGAAGCGTCTTCCTCATTGCGCCGCCTCCTGCTTATCCTTGCCCGGTGCCCCGGCTTTCACCAGACGCTCCGCCGCCTTCGCCCCCACGGCTTCCTGCATCACCAACTTCCCATCCGGCCCCTTCGTCACCACTGAAAACACCTCCGTCACCGCCGGATCCAGCGCCAACCGCACCCCCTTGCCGCCTCCCAGCACTTCCTGCTGTGGCGCCGCCGTCGACCGCAGGTTTGCCCCGCCCTGGCCCGTCAACACCTGGTACTCCTCCGCCGTAGGCGCCCGCAAACCCCCGTCCGGCGTCTTCACAATCACCATGCCCGGTTGTCCGCCCTGCTTCACTTTGCTCTCCGCCGCCTTCTTCGGCTCTTCCGCCAGGCATACCGCCAGTCCCAGCGCCGTCAATCCTGCCATCCAGTTGATCTTCATCGCTCTTATCCTCCGCTAAGACGTCCGTTATTGTTTCCGGCGAGCCGCTACCAGTGCCGCCGCCCCCAACCCCATCAGTGCCAGCGTCGAGGGCTCCGGAATGTCCGTCTGCCGTGCCGCACCCACCGTTAGCGTGTCGATCCCAACGTAATTGCCGTTGATGCTCAAATCATCCACCACGTACCGAAACGCAAACCGCCCGGCGCCCGCAAAGTTCACTACCGCCGAATACATCGCCCAGTCCTCCGGGTAGGCACTGCTGCTAAACCCCGGGTTCACCGCCAGCAGCAGCGAGAAATCCCCTACCGATGTCTCCGTCGCCCCAACATCTGTGCTCGCACCGTTTGTACTCAGCCGCAATTCCAGGTTGTCCGGAAATACCACCGGCGATTCCGTCCTCGTGTAGAACGCAATCGTGTCCCCCGCCGCGAACGTCAGCATCGGACTGATCAGCCACAGGCTGATCCCGCCCGGCGAGGTACCAGCCAGATAATTCGCCGCCGCATAGGCCTGCGGAGCCCCGGCGTGCGCGGAGAATACGCCTGCCGTGCCCTGAAACCAGTTCGTCGCCGTAGGCGGAGTGCTGTTGTTCACTACCATCCATCCCCCGCCGGTCAGTCCCGGGACGTCATTGAAATCTTCCACCAACACAGCAGCGTGCACTGGGATGGCGGCGATCAGAAGAGCAGCCGCAATGAAGTGATTCATTCTGTACTTTTTGGAAACCCTTGTAAACTTTATGTAGTGTAGTTGTCTCACGTCGTACCAGTCAACGGCATCTCTCCCTACGAACCGGGTGGTAGAACTGCCCGCATTTGTACCCCAAAACACCCCAGATCCCGTTCGCCACCCCCCGTTTCCCACCGTGCCGCGTCCTTCCCCAACCCGATATTTCGTTCTCAGCCCCAACTGTCAGACAATAGGGCCGATGGACTGTATTGCGAATTGCCTCGTAGAACTCCGCTCCAGGCGGGAACAGCTCGATGAAGCCATCCTCGCCCTCGAGCGGCTGGGTACCGGTGCCGGCGCCCGGAAGCGCCGTCGTCGGCCACCCGAATGGTTGCGTGCCGTCCAGGCCCAGTCGCAGGCCCAAGACACCGACGCCGAAGCCCGGCCCAGGGCAGGGAAGGCCGCGCCGCCCAGGAAGGAAAAGAAACGCCGTATGAGCGTCGAAGGGAAACTCGCCATTCAGGTCGGTGTGGCGCTGCGTCAGTGGAAAGCCGGCAACCCCGGCGCCTCCGAAGAGGACCTCGCCAAACAGCGCGACCGCTTCCGGCAGCAGCTGCAGCGCAAGGCGTCGTAATCCCATATACGACGCGGCTCGGAGGCGGAGGGTCCCCAGCGGCGGCCCTCCCCCATCGCGCCCGATGTTCGTTTCAGCTTAGCCGTATGGCACTGACCCGCCGGCAAGCCATCGGGCCTGATGGCCGGCCCATCTCCGTCCAACACGACACCGGCCCCAACCCCCCGAGCGGCCCGAACGCCATCAGGTCATCCAACCGCCACATCGCTAGCGCCGCCCCTCACTGCCCTCGATGCCGGCAAAGCCACGAACGCCTTCTGCTCCTCCGCCGGCCAGACCACCACGCCACCCCCGGCCGCGGCATGGGCCTCTGCGTCTTCAACAACGTCGCCATCGCCGCCCGCGACGCCCAGCGCCAGCGAGGCATCCTCCGGCACGGAACATGCGGTCTGCCCTCAGGTTAGGATGAGCGGGAGAGGTACCGTCGCTTCGCCCTTCATCCAATAGTCTTTGGCTCCCTCCAACTTCATCTCGACGAAAGCCGCGTGTGCGCAGTTTGTGGAGCGCCGGTCATCGCCCTCTTTGAGTTCATACAGGCCGGGATACACCGGGTGCCATTCGTAGCGGTCCTGGAACCACACTGTGCACTGATCCCGCTGGAAGTCGAACTCGAAGTCCACACGGTCGATTCCGCCGAATGCGTTCTTGAAATCGTCGTTGCCGTAGTCGCTTTGCGTGAATTCGAAATGCCCACTTTGGATCCCCGTCCGGTTGTTCAGGCCTTCCAACTCGTCCCGCAGCGTCCGCCGGATACCAGAGTCGGTCCGGATCCAGTCCAGAATGTTGCCGTCCTCCACGAAATCCCGACCATTCCCCACCCGGAGATACCAGTCAATGTGGGACTTCGCTACTGGCAGCGAGCCAAACCCGAGAGCGACAATCTTATCCACCGTGCACTTCGGTGACTTACAACCCATGCAGATGCCCGCCATGACGGTCGCGTCGAAGATGCCTCCATCGCTCACTCCCGTGGCGAGGTTGTTGGGCGCGGCCGACACCTCCTGCCAACGCCCGCTCGGCGCATGGTTGTGTTCAATCCCCCTCACAAACACCCGTTGCACCCGCCGGGAGGGCTGCACGATCACCACCAGGGGCAAGGTTAGTGCCGACAAGGCGAATGGCCGGAAAAACGTAACCATCGTCATTCCTTCCTGCAGGCCGCGCACATGGAAAACCTGTGGGCTGCGGGTGACCGGTAGAGACGTTCCCACCGAGAGCGAATTCGTAGGATCGGACAGGATGGCCACGCGGCCATCGCAGTTCACCGTTCCACCGGCCCCGTCCACTACCTGAAAGCTCCCGGTCCCGAACAGCCGGATGTCAATTGCCCCCTTGTCGAATGCTGCCGGTGCTCGATTGTTGACGCCCAGCCGCTGAACCGGGAGTCCGCCCGGTGTCAGCGCCGGAGCGCCGATGCCGCTCAGCGCCCTCCGCGATGTCAGCGCCTCCAGACGCGTGGTTCCGCTCGCTGCGCGCTCCCGTTTCCGAAGAGCCTCGTCAAGCGCTGCCATCGTCATCTTGCCCGTGATGTCGTCAGGCTTGGACTGGTAGGACTTGTTGACAATCCCGTGGCTCGTCTTGAACCGCAGTACGGCGCGCGCGGTTGATGGCCCGTAGAAACCCAGCTCCATCTCTCTGGCGTCTATCCTGGCGCCATCCACCGCCACCAGCGCTTCCTGGATCTTGCGCACGTGCCCTCCGCGCGAGCCCGGTACAACGTGTGCGTGGTCAAAGTTCGCTGCCGCCTGTAACCGGTCGTCACCCACGAAACTTGCCGCCGTTAAAACCTTCATACCCGCTTGCTCTCCCGCTGCATACGCCGCCATGCCCTTGCCGGGCTCAAACACGGGATGCGGAATATCGGCCCGGATTTTTCATCGAAGGCAGGTCCGATTCATCCCTTCCGGCGCCGCCAACCGATCGTTGCCAACCACCCGCAGCCCGCTTTGCTTCCGATTTGCGCTCTTCGCCCGGCGTCCGCGGCTCAGGCGCCAACGTTTTCCGCCGCATCCGACAGCCGCCACAGCGTCGCGTTCTACCGCTCGGCTATACAGCACGCCCGCCCGCGCCACAGCCTTCGCTCCTTCGCAAACGCCATCGACTCGGCATCCTCCGAATCGCGCCGGCTCATCTTGCGATTTCCACACACCGCACCGCCAACGCCGTCATCCGGCGCATGCCCCAGCGGGCTTCGGCCATATCTACCACCATCTGCCGCTTTGCACACGAAATTCGCGCTAGAGCCCTCGAAATAGCGGCAAAGCTAACAAGAGAAACCAATAGAAATAGAATGGGAGAGCTTTTGTGAACGGGCTTTTTCGCCCCCCTCGAAACCGCCGTGCCCAAACTTCCCGCTACCCTCTCCCCTCGCTACCATCCCTCCCCACATTCGTTTTAAGCTTAGCCGTATGGCACTGACCCGCCGGCAAGCCATCGGCGCCGTCCCCATCGCCGCCAAGGAGCTCACCGTATTGTCCGCCGCTAATAAACCTTCCGCCCTGATGGCCGACCCCGTCTCCGTCCAACACGACACCGGTCCCAACCACCCCGAGCGCCCCGAACGCTATCAGGTCATCCACAACGCACTCGATCAGGCCGGCATCCTCAAGCGCTTCACCGCCATCCCCTCCCGCGCCGCCACCGAAGACGAAATCGCCGCCTGCCACACCCGCGAGTACATCGCCACCGCCCGCCGCGATATTGCCCGCGGCGCCCGCACCCTCTCCACTGGCGATACCGCCATCTCTCCCAAGTCCTTCGACGTCGCCCGCAACGCCGCCGGCGGCGCCCTCAACGCCATCGACGCCGTTGTCACCGGCAAGGCTAAGAACGCCTTCTGCCTCCTCCGCCCGCCGGGCCACCACGCCACCCCCGACCGCGGCATGGGCTTCTGCGTCTTCAACAACGTCGCCATCGCCGCCCGCTACGCCCAGCGCCGGCACGGCCTCGACCGCATCCTCATCGTCGATTGGGACGTCCATCACGGCAACGGCACCCAGGACATCTTCTACACCGACGGTTCCGTCCTCTTCTTCAGCACCCACCAGCACCCCTGGTACCCCGGCAGCGGCATGACCGACGAGACCGGAGAAGGGAAGGGCAAGGGCCGCATCCTCAACCGCCCCCTCGCCGCCGGCGCCGGCCGCGACGAGATCCTCGGCGCCTTCCGCGACACCCTCAAACCCGCCGCCGATGCCTTCAAGCCCGACCTCGTCCTCATCTCCGCCGGATTCGACTCCCGCCAGGACGACCCCCTCGGCCGCTTCCGCCTCACGGACGCCGACTTCTCCGAACTCACCAGCCTTATGCTGGAAATTGCCGCCAAGCACGCCAAGGGACGCCTGGTCTCGGTCCTGGAGGGCGGCTACAACCTCAACGGCATCGGCCCGGCCGTCACCGCCCATCTCAAGACGCTGGAACAGGCCTGAAGCAACCCCATCCCCGCAGCGACCGAGAGGGGCAGCCGCCGGCACGCCGCCCCCCAGCCTCCCCCTTACACCCCCCGCCCAAATATCCGCGATTGCAGCACATGCGGCGCCACCGCCTGGAACCCTTGGCCCGCCGCCGCCGTGCGGTAATCGGTCGGATCGTCCTTAAACGGAATCCGCGTCATCACCTTCGACAGAATGTGCTTCTTCAATCGCGCCTTGGCATGCGTCAGCCCCGCCGTCACGTTATGCGTCGCCCCCTTGGAATTCTCCAGCCCCGCCACCTCCAACCGCGCGCCGTGGATGGCTTCCCGCGCCAGCTTGATGATCGGCTGCACGTGCTTGGTCACCATCGTCTCCACGTCCAATTGCCAGCCCACCGCCCCGATATCCTCCGTAAGGAAGTTGATGATGTCACTCGTGTTCGAACACGCCACGAAATAGCACCCCAGCAGCGGGCACGTGGTGAACAGCTCCGGCGTCAGACGCACGTTGGCCGCGTCGCTCAACAGCTTGTTCGCGCGCCGCTTTTCCAGAAAATCCCGCCCCAATAGATGAATGGTCACCGCCATTACCCCGATCGCCTTCGCCATCCCCGAAAGTGGCGATACCACCGTGCTTACCGTCGGTGCCCCGAACGTCGCCGCATCGGCGATGTGCCCCGCCGTCTTCACGAACGCATCCGTGGTGTGCAGCGACGCCAGCCGCAACGCCGTCGTCAGTTCGCGGTCCACCATCTCCCGCACCGCCCGCGCGGCCGCTATCGGGTCCCCCTTGCCGAACCCCACCAGGTGCTGTTCCGACGTCAGCCATTTATACTCGGCCACAATCGCATTGCCGGTCTGCCGGATCGCCTGCACCCCCGCCGTCGCTACCCCAAGGTACGGAGCCAGCGCCGCCGCCAACTCCGCGACGAACGACGGAATCAGCTCCGCAATTGCCGCGATGATCTCCTTTACCACTTCCACCGGGAAGGGCGACAACAGGATATCGATCAACTGCTGCGCAATCTCCTCCGCCTGCTTGCGATACTCCTCGGTGGCCCGCGCCAACGCCGCCCGCGCCGGAGCCGTCGCCAGCGCCGCCGCCGCCGATGCCGCCTTGCTCCCCTCCGCCTTCGCCTTGTCCAAATGACGCTTGATCTTCGATGCCGCAAGCGCCATATCCGTCTTCCGGATCACCACCTGCTTGCCTTGAAACAGCTCCTGTAACGCCTCCCGCCGGGCGTCCTTCAGCACCTGTTTGGCATCAGCCTCGGCAAACGCCTCCAGACCATAGAACGGCAGTTCCGCCAGATCCGCCAATACCGACGGAATCGTCTCCGGCATCCCAAACACCTGCCGGTCCAGCGTCTCCACCGCGCGACTGCGATTCCTGTCGCTCAGCATCCACGCCGGACGTCCCGCCGGCGCGTCATAACCTTTCGACATCTTCCAATGATGCAGTGCCAGCTTCACTTTACCCAGTGCGGCCGGGCTCGGGGCCTTGTGGTACTCGCGAAGACGATTGTCGATCGCGCGGAGGTACTTGCTGCGGGGCTTCCGGCTCACTTCCGTGAGCTTCATCCAGGATTCCAACTGCATGAGGTAGGGCATGCCAGGATTCTGCGCCGCACCTGCTACCCCCAGGGAGTACACACGGGGTACCGGAGGTGTATGGACACCCTCCATACCCCACCCTAACCCCTTGATCCTACGGCCTCGCCGACCGAATCAGAATATCGCTCCCACTGTGATCCTGCTGCGCGTAAATCAGCCGCCGCCCGTCCGCCGTTACCGTCAGACTCGGCGAGCGGAACACCGGCGTGCTCTCCATCCGGAACACCGCCTGCGACCGCCCGCTCGCAAAACGGTAAAGTGCGATCGTCCAGGGCGGGGCAGCGCTCGACAGATAGTAGATCCCTTCCTCCGTCACCTTCCAATGCCGCGCATGTGGCACCGACTCCAATCCCGGAACCGCGCTTTCCTTACCCCCTTCCACCGGCACTTGCCAGATCCCCGCCGTGCCATGCTCGAAGTACACCGTCTTGCCGTCCACCGACTCGGCCGCCTCGCCCCCTAGCGTCCGTGTCAACTGTACCGTCACCCCCGTTGCCAGCGTGTGCCGTGCCACCTGTAACCGGCCCTCCACGCGCGTGGCGAAGTAGATTGCCCTGCCGTCCCGCGACCAGCTCGGCATCATGTGGTCCGACTCGCCCGCCACCACAATCCGCCGCCCCGACCCGTCTCCGTTCATCACCGCGATCGCCGACCGGCCCTCCTTCACCGTGTCGAAAACGATCTGCCGGCCGTCCGGCGACCAGCGCGGCGTTCCCACCGCGATCCCCCCGTACGCCGTCAGTTGCTTCAACTGCGATCCGTCGGCCTTCCCCGTCCAGATCTCCCGCGTCCCGGACCGGTCCGAGATAAACACCAGCCGCCCTCCGTCCGGCGACAGGTCCATGCTCTCGTTCTTGCGCGACGAAGCGATCAGCCGCCGCGGCCGCCCGTTGCTGCCTACGTCCACCTCCCAGATGTTGGTGTTCCGGAACGTCTCCGTAAACGCCACTTCGAAAACATCGCGCGGGCAGGTCGGTTGGGCAACGCCGCGCCCCACCCCTTCGAGCGCCAACGGCGGGCCGCCGTGCACCGATGTCTCCCACAACATCGGACTTCCCGTGCGATTCGACGAGAACACAATGCGGTCCCCCTTGCACCAGCAGACCCCCTCAATCGCCGCATGATCGTTGGTGAGCTGGCGTACCTCCTTGCGGTTCGCGACCGATTGTAGAATCAGGTCCGTGATCCCCCGTTCGCTGGCCGCCCGCACCGCAATCACCCTGTCCCCTTCCGGCCCGACCACCGGTTGCGAATCCCCCGGCGTCCCCGGCTCCGGATACGTCACCTGCGTCGCTCCTCCATCGCCCAGCGGGATCCGGAAAATCGCGTTCGTCCGATCGTCGCTCGTCCGGTCCGAGACCGCCACCGCCTTCCCGTCGGGAAACCATGCCGGACCCGGACAGTACCGCACCGAGGAGCCTTCCTGAATCCAATCCACGCCGCGCGGGGCGATCTCCCGGATCCGCCGCTCCTCCCCACCCCCCGACGGCATCACGTACACCGCCCGCTCCTTCGGCGAAAGACGCAGAAACGCGATCCACCGGCCATCGGGAGAAAACGCCGGACAGACATTCTGGCCGCCATCCGCCGTCAGTAGCGTTGTCTCGCCACTTGCCCTGCTCCCCACGAACAGATCGCCCTTTCCCGTCGGCCCGCTCTTGACGAACACAAATCGCGACCCGTCCGGCGAGAGGTTCGCCTGGAACTCGAATCCGTCGAACGAAGTCAGCGGGTTCAGGCGCGCCGGCGGTTCCAGCGCGCCGCCCGTACGCCCCTTCCCTAACAGCAGCACCACCAGCAGGCCCGCTACCACGGTCGCCCCCGCTCCCATCCATACCGGCGGCATCCGCCGGCCGGCCGGGACCGCCACCTCCGCCACCGGCACCCCAGCCGCTTTCTTCTCTTCCTCCTGCGCCACACGAATGACAAACGAGGGGACGTAGCCCCCCTTCGGCAGGTCGATCACCACCCGGTCGCCCGGAGCCGACTCGTAGTACTCCCCGATCTTCGCCCGCAGCCGCCGCGCTTCGTTGCGGACAATCGGTTCAACCTTGGGGTTATAGCCAGGGCTGCGGTCGTAGACCTCCACGCCGATCAGCGCCTCTTTCAACATCTCGGCGTTGCCGGCCAACCGCGCTTCCACCACGAACCGCAGGAAGCGGCACAGCCGTTCCGATTGCCGGAACACGGGGCTGGCCACCATCCGCTCCAATTGCGCCTGAAGCAATGCCACCTCCTCCGGGTGGAGAGGCTGAGAAGGCTCGTTCATTCGATTACTGATTATCTCGTTAATCCGGCCTGCGTTGGAACCTGCTTCTACCCACGGCACCCGGCGCCCCCCACTTCGTTGAAGACGCACTACCCAAGAGTTTCTCGCCCCTCCTTCGCCGAGGCTTCGGCGGGCAAGGCAAGCTCCCCAAGCTCGCTAAGAAGACAGCTAAACAATAAAGAGTAGGGCCGGCACGCGTCGTCATTGTTATGGGCGGCCCGCAGGGCCTGGGGCACTCCGTAGGGGAACTCATTCCCCAATCCGCACCAACAACCCCGTCCGCCTCTGCCACCCAACCCGGCGTGCAAAAGACGTAAACACCGCCGCCCAGTTGTTACTCGTGGCGACAAAGCCGTTGCCCGAGACCGGAACGCTACGGTGTCGAAGCCATCGCCCATCACCACCGTGGCAGGCGACCGCCAGCCGTCAATCGCCGCCCCGCCCGTGTAGGGCTGCGACGCGAGATTCCATGAAAGCGATGTCAGTACATCGGTGAAGGCAGGCTGCTGCGACGACGGAACGTTGAGTGTCGCCCGTGTCGGCATTGAAGAAGCCGTCACCGCCGACAACGCCACGTCCGCACTCGGCCTCGCCCAGGCCACATTCGCCGTAGCAGGCGCAACGCTAGTGAGCGACGTCGCCGTCACGGGCGCCACATCCAAGCCGGTATTCGTACCGGTGTAGCTGAACGTCACCACACCATTGGTATTGGTGGAGCCGGCGTTGGTATAGCTGTTCGAGCCAGTCACCGCAAACTGCAACGCCACGCCGGAGACCGGCTGCCCCGCCGCATCCAGCACCTTCCCTTCGAAGGTCTGTGCCGTATCCGCCACCAATGGCCCCGCCCCGCCCGGCGTCACCCAACAGCCGGCTTGTTGCTGATGGGATGAGCGCAAGGGCGTTATCGCAGCGGAAAGGAAAGGGCTGCGCGTCAACGGCACGCGGGCGTTCTTAATCTCGCGGCTGATCGCGGGCTGATTAATTTCGCCGAAAAGCATCCACAGGCTGGAGCGCACCTCCTCCAAAAACATCGCAAAGGTTGAGAAGGTCTGAATCCGCCCAACTCATTCCCATCTCATCCGCAACGGCGCTCCCCTCACTCCTCGCCGATGCTGGCGAGAAGGCCTCGTATCGCTTCCTCGGATTCTTCCCAGGAACTCACTGAGCGATAAGGTGCCGAATCAACCGCACTTCTCCGCACACCCAATCACCCCCAAGTCCACGTAAACATAGTGGACCACCCCGCCCTCATCCACAAACTCCAACTCCGCTCGTCC
>JAEUQF010000038.1 GCA_016789745.1 Bryobacterales bacterium | reverse complement strand
CGCCTGCACCAGAGAGGCGCGTTGCAGGGAATACGCATCGCCGGCGCGGAGGAAGAAGACGCCTCGCAGCGGCAAAGCCTCGTCGGCTACCGCCGGCGGCTCCACCCAGTACTTCTCAATGCCGTCGCGGATCTGCTCTCTGCGGAAGGCATCCAAGCCCAGGTGGGCAATGGTGTCGCGCCACAGCTTTAACCGGCGCCCATCGGGAATCACCATGGGCCCGCGGCGTCCGAACTGTACGCGGCAGACGTCGTCGGCCAGCAGCGGATGGCCTGCCGCGCACAGCGCTGCCACCAGGGAGGACTTGCCTGCGCCCGACTGGCCGCAGAAGATCATCGCGCCGCCATCCACCGCAATGGCCGAGGCGTGCAGGACGTACTCGCCGCGCTGGTGGAGGATCGCGCCCAATGCCGAACCGGTGAGGAAGAGGGGCAAAAGGGAATCGGAAGCACCTGGCGACATTTCGTAGGAAATCTCGCGGCCCTCGTGCATGAGCAGCCGCGCGATGCTGGGAATACGCAGGAGAATGTCGCTGGTTGACGTTTCCCAGGTCGGGCCGCGGAAGCCGGCATCGGGGAGTGACTCGGGCACCGCCATGCGGGCGATGTGCACATCGGCCCCGTTCTCGCCGGAGACCTGTGGCGCGCCGGACCGCAGTTCCAGCGGGGTCATGATGTCGAGCCCGCAAACCCGGTAGCAATAGGTAACAGGAGCCGCTTGTGCAGCGATCATGGTGATTCCCTTTCCACCCAGCGGATGAAGGCGCCGGCGTGCATGGCTTGGCAGAAGCCCATGCCGTACTCGGTGTGCACGGCAGGCGATCTCCAATCCGACGGCCAGTGCGCGAGGATTTCGCGCAGCCGCGGTACATCCAGTAGCTCATTCACGAAAGGCGACCGCGTCATGTCGTCGAGGGTCTCGGCGAAACGCTCGCGATAGGGCGCCACGCGCAGATGCCAGTCCGCCCCGCACAGGCCTTTGCGCCATTCGTTCAGAACCACGGGCGGCAGACGGTCGCGCATGGCCTGCCGCAGAAGGAACTTAGTGGTCCCCTCGCGCAGGTATTGTTCGTCCGGAACTCCCAGGCAGAATTCGATCAGCCGGCGGTCCGCGGTGGGATCGCGGTACTCGGCGGCGGCGTTGTGAATGAAGTTTTCGCGCTGTGTCAGAAGTTGGGAGCGCATGCGGCGGCCGTCGGCGGGGGGGCGGCAGTAGGGGTCAACGCCGCGCGCCTGTGCCAGTTCGTGGAGCCGGCCGGATTCAAGATAACGGCCATGCAGCAGTGCATAGCGCGAGAGGCCGGACCCGGCGCCCGTCCGCCGGCGCTGCACTATTTTCCAAAGCAGCGGCGGAGCCGTGGCGCCGAACGACAGCGCCAGCACGCCCGGCCAGCGGAAGTGGGCCCGTTCGGTGAGCGCGCGGGATTCTCGGTACCAGCGGCACCAGTTGCCACGCCGCGCCAGCTGCGGAATGAGTGCCAGGCCGTTATAGCTGATGGTGAGGTTGCCGATGGCGCCATTCAGGATCACGCGCACACCAGCGTTGCGGTGGGCGGCCGCCATGGCTGCGCCGGCCGGTACCAGAGACAACGCTCCGCCGGGTGCATCGGAACGGGCGAAGGCCGTCAACGCCAGGTCCAGAGGGAACTGCGCGAGCGGGGTTACCACGGCGTGGTTTATGTTCGGGTACAACGCGGCCACCGCCGCCGCATGATCCGCTTCGTTGGCGAAGCGGTCGGGCGGCACAGAGCCGTTGAAGGAAGGATCGGGAACGCCGGTGAAGGCGGGCAGCATCGCGCCACGTGTGGCCAGTTGCAGCGCCGCCGATGCGGTGACCGTGCCGCTGTCGAAGCCGCCGGAGAGCATCGTACCCACCGGCACCGCGGCGCGCAGGCGATCGCGCACGGCGGCATCCAGGAGGTGGCGGAAGGTCTCGGCGTATTCTTGGTCGCTGCGATAACGTACGTCTGGCGCTTCGAGCAGATTCCAGTAGCGGTTGAGGGCGGTATGATTCGCCGTTACGGTTAGCGAGTGGCCCGGCGGCAGCCTGCGGATGCCGGAGAACAGCGTGCCTTCCGGTGTTTCTGGAAAGCGAGCCAGCATGGCCGCCATGGCATCGCGATCCAGCATTCGCGGCAGGATGCCGGCCGCGTGGATGGCGCGCGGCAGTGTGGCGAAGGCGAACTGCGCCGCGGTTGCGGCCCAGTAGAACGCGCGGCATCCGAGTTGGTCGCGCGCACAGAACCACTCCTGCCGCCGTGGCTGCCACACGGCGAAGGCGAACTCTCCGGTGAGATGCCGGGGCGTGTCCGGCCCCCAGCGCAGCCAGGCCGCGGCCAGAAGTTCGGCATCGGGTTGCTCCAGCCCGCAGTGTAACGCCGCCGCCAGCGATTCGCGCGCATCCAGACGCACGGATGCCACCAATCGGTCGCCATTAGGCAGGAGCAGCGGTTGGGTGTCGCGAGCGTCTTCGGGGAGGGTGTTGGCGATGGCACGGCCGAGGCCAATGTGCGGCCCTTGCCAGTTGGCCGTGGTGCCGAACAACCGCAGGACTTGTTCCATCCGCGCGAGGGCGCCGGCGGTGTCCGGGTTGCCGTCGCGGTTCCACACTCCCCAGATGGCCGACATCTCACGCGCCTCCTTGCGCGGCTGGATACTCGAAGACCGGCTGATAGGCGATGCCTGCCGCCTGGCCCAACACCGGTTCGCCACGGCAGATCAGCCAGGCGTGAGAGGACAGTCCGGGAGCCCCGGCACGCACGCCAAATCGGATGTGGGAGGGCACGCCACGCCGTGCCAGCATCCAGTGCGCCGCCAATGCCTGTGGCAGGCAGACGGCCCAGCGCACTGGCCAGTGCGCGATACGGGTGACCGCCTGGCAGACCCTGGTCGCCTGTTGCGATTCACCGCGCCGCGGCATGCCTGGACGCACGTTCACCAACAGCCGCAGCAGCCAGGGGAAGGGCAGGAGCGCGGTGGCTATGCGGGCGGCAACGGTCATGGCGAAAGCCTCGGCAAGCAGGGGCACCGCTACCGCTCAGGATTCCGCCGTGCTACCCAGGCCCGTTGTGTTGCCATCGTCGTTGCCGCTGACGCCGTTGGCCGCCTGGGAGAGCGTCCCCCGGTCCAGGCGCGGTGCCGTATACGGCTGCAACTCCGCCGGCAACGGCAGGGGGGCGGGTTCCGGCGCGTCCGGAGTGGCTTCTACAATGAGCCCTTCGTGCTGGAGTTCATCCAGGAATAGCGCCAGTTGCTTTTCGGCTGCCGGCGGCGGGTTCCGCTGCTGCTGCAACACGCCGGAAATGACCTCCGCGCGCGTCCGGGGTTCCGCCAACGCCGCCCAAACCAGGCTGGCAGAGGGCGACAGTCCGTAGAAGCGGCCCGTGGTGAGATTCACAAGGATGGTTTCCCCGGCGGATGCAGTGCTGAGCGTGCCGGGAAGCTGGATGAACCGGTCGGAACGGGATATCATGAGGTCCTCGCAAGGGTAGTGGCGCGAAGGTGGAATCATTCTCAGCCCGATTCCGGCGCGGAAAATGTCGTAAAGTTGCTGTCCCCATTTCTAATTCGATTTCGCCTATAATCATCGAACTGATTCGGTTATGCACACCCAAAAGGCCCGCCTGCTGATCCGGCCGCTACCCGGTCAAACCGCCGATGCCGCCCGCAAAGCTGCCGGAGTTACTTTCCATGCGGCGGCCGCGCGCCAGCCCACCGGATGGATCCCCATGGATGCGGGCGCGCAGGCGACGGTGGCGGAACTGTGGGATGCGGCGTATGAACAGATAGAGAGCACGGGCGCCAAGGCCGAGCCCGATATTGAGAATGCCTGGGTGCTGCCGGCATCGCGCGGGGAACGGGAGCTGTTTGCCGGCAGTCCGGATTCGGACCGCGGCAAGGTGAATGAGTATGCGCGCGATTGCCCCAGTGATCCGGCGTTTGCCTGGCATCTGGGCGAGCGCTACACGGAACTCGCCAAGGCACGCGCGGCGCTGACGGATCCCCACCCGGTGCGCGCGGCCATCTTTGACGTGGGCTACGATTTCAAACACAGCGCGATGCCGGCGCACCTGCGCCTGGATCTGCAGAAGAACTTCGTAGGGGACCGCCGCACCGACGCTACGGACCCGGATATTGGTGGTCTGCTGCAGAACCCGGGGCACGGCACGGCCACCATTGCTCTGCTGGCGGGCAGGGAACTGCAAGGGGCGAAGGACCCGCGCCAGAACGGCATCTGTATTGGCGGGGCGCCGGATATTGAAGTGGTTCCGGTGCGAGTGGCGACGTCGGTGGTCATGCTGCGCACCAGCGCCTTTGCCGAGGCGCTGCAGTATGTAATCGGGCTTGCGGGAGATCCGTCGACGGCGGTGGATCTGGTGTCGATGAGCCTGGGCGGGGTCGCTTCCGATGCGTGGGCCGACGCGGTGAATGCCGCCTATGACAAGGGCATCCTGCTGGTGACCGCCGCCGGCAACAACTTTGGACTTCCGAAGACGATTGTCTACCCAGCGTTGTTCCGGCGTGTGCTGGCGGCGTGCGGCATCATGGCAGACTTCCGTCCGTATGATCTGGGGTTTGGAAGAATGTCGGGCAATTATGGGCCTGACAGTAAGATGGACACGGCCCTGGCGGCCTTCACGCCGAATGTTCCGTGGGCGGAACTGGGCGGCAATGGGAACATTGTGGATTGGGATGGACGGGGCACGTCGTCGGCCACGCCGCAGGTGGCCGCCGCGGCCGCGCTTTGGCTGCACAGGCATAAGGCAGACCTGGAGAGGAACGCGGCCCAGGGCTGGCAGCGGGTGGAGATGATCCGCGCGGCGCTGTTTCGTACGGCCGACCGGAGTCTGCCTGACGCGCGCCGGTTTTTCGGCCGGGGTGTGTTGAAAGCGCACCGGGCGTTATCGGTGGCGCCCACCGCCGAGGCGATTGCCGCGCTGGCACCACAGCCGCGCGATACCGCTGCCTTCGCCTTCCTGCATACGCTGTTCGGTGCCGCCCGCACGCGCACTCCGATCGACGATGCGCTCGATCTGGAATTGACGCAGTTGTGGCAGCGCGACCCGCAGTTTGAAGCGGCGCTTGGTGACTTTGATGCGGCCTCCGCGATCAAAGAAGAGAAACTGCGCGAGATGGTGGCCGCGTCACCCTATGCTTCCCGGACGTTGAAGGCGGAACTCGGCCGGACGCCGACGGCGGCTTCCCGCTCCACGGTCGCGATCCGGCAGTATGACCAGTTTCATCCGCCGCCGCCGACCGAACGCCGCCTGCGCGTGTTTGCGTTTGACCCGGCGGCCAGCCTGTCGGCGGCCAGCGCGGGGATTGCGACCACCACCATCTCAGTGCCGTGGGAGGACCTGCAGCCGGGACCGAGCGGTGAGTATGTCGAAGTGATCGACCATGACCCGGCCAGCGGCTGCTTCTACGCACCGATTGACCTCAGTAATCCGCGCCTGCTGGCCACCGACGGGTTGGCGCCAGCCGAAGGCGATCCGAAGTTCCACCAGCAGATGGTCTACGCGGTGGCGATGCGAACGATCCAGACCTTCGAACGGGCCCTGGGCCGGCGTGCGCTCTGGTCGCCGGTGACGGATGGGCCTCGCGAGACGCAATACGTGCGCCGTCTGCGCATCTACCCGCATGCGCTGCGCGCCCGTAACGCCTATTACAACCCGCTCAAGAAGGCGCTGCTGTTTGGCTACTTTCCGGCGACTCCGTTGACGCTGAGCACGATGAACCCGGGTGGCATTGTGTTTACCTGCCTGTCGCACGACATTGTTGCGCACGAAGTAACGCATGCGCTGCTGGACGGCATGGCGCGCGGGCTGGCCACGCCTACCAATGAGGACATGCTGGCCTTCCACGAAGCCTTTGCCGACCTGGTGGCGCTGTTCCAGCACTTCTCGCTGCCGGGCGTGCTGAACCAGCAACTGGCGCGTACGCGCGGCAACCTGCGGATGAAGAGTTACCTGGTGGAGTTGGCCGAACAGTTCGGCCAGGGTACCGGGCTGCATGGCGCCCTGCGCAGTTACATGAGCGCGCAGCCCGACCCCACGCTGCTGGCCCAGACGCGGGAACCGCATGCGAGAGGCGCCATCCTGGTGGCTGCTGTTTTCGATGCTTTCGTGACGATTTATGAAAGCCGCATTGCCGATTTGAAGCGGATCGCTTCGGAAGGCACGGGCGTTCTGCGCGAAGGCGACCTCCATCCCGACCTGGTGAACCGCTTCGCCGCCGAAGCCGCCAAGGCTGCCAGCCAACTGCTGCGGATGTGCATCCGGGCTATTGATTACTGTCCTCCGGTGGACCTTACCTTCGGCGACTTCCTGCGGGCGCTGATTACGGCCGATACGGATCTGTACCCGGGCGACCCGCTGGCCTACCGCCCGGCGATCATCGACGCGTTCCGCCAGCGCGGCATCTACCCGCGCGATGTGCGGGCGATGTCGCAGGACTCGCTGTGTTGGCGGGGCCCAAACCGGTATGCCCTGGACAAGTTCTCCGATACGGACAGTTCTCGGACGCTGGCCACCCGTCTCCGGCTGTTGGGCGATCTGGTGCGGCGGATTGCGCGTGCTGCGGATAACGTCGACTGGCCGCTCAAGGATCATCCGACGCTGGATCCGTTCTCCGCCCGTT
>JAEUQF010000006.1 GCA_016789745.1 Bryobacterales bacterium | reverse complement strand
GTCCACGCCATGTTCTCCAGCAGCGGCGCGTCGGCCGTCTCAAAGTGCGACGCATGCCGCCGCGGCACAATCCAGGTCTCGAACGGGAAGCGCGGCGCGTAGGGGCAGATGGCCAGGAACTGCTCGGTCTCCAGCACCACGCGCGAGCCTGCCTCCACTTCCTGCTTCACAATGTCGCAGTAGACGCAGCGTTCTTTGAAGTCGTAGTAGCGCTTGGATCCGTCAATCTCTTCCTGTACGCGCCGCGGCACTACAGGCAGAGCAATCAGTTGGGAGTGCGAATGTTCGATGGACGCGCCCGCCGGCTCGCCATGGTTCTTGAAGAACAGGATGTACTTCAACCTCACATCGCGCTTCAGGTCCAGGCTGCGGTCGCGAAACGCCCACAAAACGCTTTCCAACTGCTTTTCAGGCAGGTCGCCGAGGGTGACGTTGTGGTCCGGCGATTCGATGATCACCTCGTGGGCGCCCACGCCGTCCATCTTGTCGTACATCCCTTCGCCCTGGCGCTCGATGTTGCCTTCCACGCGTAGGGCGGGGAATTTGTTTGGCACCACGCGCACAGTCCAGCCCGGCTGATTCGGACCACCCGAATGCCGGTAGGCCAACACCTCCGGCGGCGTCTTCAATTCATTGCCAGGACAAAAGGGACAGAAGCGGCCCCCTTGAATCACAACCGATGAGCGTGTAAAATCGCTCGGTCGGCGCACGCGGTCCGTGGCGATGATCACCCATCGTCCTGTAATCGGATCTTTCCGAAGCTCGGGCAAATCGTCCCCCTACGAAAAACCTACATTGTACTCCGTAAGTCGTCCCTTTTCCCGAAAGCATCTTCGAACAGCGTGATTTGCGGCGGTTCCGGGAACACGATGCTCAGCACGTCAAAGCGCACTTTCGACCAATCCACATGGGCTCGCCGCGTGTATTCGCGGGCGGCGATCACGAGCTTGTGGCGCTTCTCGGCGTCCACGGCGCGCTCCGGATCCCCATACTCGGCGCTCGATCGCGACTTCACTTCGACGAACGCCAGTACGTCACCCTTCCAGCCGATCAGATCCACTTCCCCCGATCCGCTGCGGGTGCGGAAGTTACGGCCCACAATCGTATAGCCCTGCCGTTGCAGGTAGCGATGCGCCAGGTCCTCCCCGCGCTTGCCTAACGCGTGCGCCGGGTCCAGGTGCGGGCGCCGGGCGCGATGCCGTAGCCAGTCCAACATGCGGTAGATCCAAACCATGTCTAGACTCGTTCGAACCAGAACTCCATCACCTTGCCGCGAATGATGTAGCACAGGTAGTGCTCCCAGAAGCGGCGGAAGCGCGGCACCCGGTTCACCAGGAACTCGAAGCCGAGATACCTCCACAGAGCTAGTAGCTTCACCTTCACGGAAATCTCACGAAACCTCGCGCGGGTGTAATAACCGTAGCCGGCGTTGTCGTCCCCGAAGTAGCGGAACGAATAGCTGTTCAGGTGCCAGCGATGCGTCGGGTCGCAGAAAGAACTGAAATCGGTGTAGTGCGGCGTGGCCAGGAAGACGCGTCCGCCTTTCCTGGTAAGGCGGTGGAACTCCTCCATGGTGCGGATTACGTCGGCCACGTGTTCAATCACGTGTACCGCGCGCACTTCATCGAAGGTCTCCGAACGGAACGGGTAGGGGAAGCGGTCCAGGTCACACAGCAGGTCCGCGCGCCCATCGGGGTTTCGATCCACCCCGATGGCGCCCGGATACTTGTTGCGGCCGCAGCCGACGTCGAGAACTCTCACCAGACCATGGTACGCATGTCACGCCGTGGCTTCGCGCAGGCATTGCTCCAGGGTGTCCATGGCGAACTCCGCCTGGTCGCGCGTGATCACCAGCGGCGGGCACAGGCGCATGGAGTTCTGCCCCGCGCCCAGCACCAGCACGCCACGTTCGAACATCATCTGCTCCAGGCGGTCCCGCAGTGCCGGATGGCGTTCGCGCGTCTGCTTGTCCTTGATGAACTCGATGCCGATCATCAGCCCCATGCCGCGCACATCGCCGACGTTGGCATAGCGCTCCGGCCAGGTGCGCAGCCGGTCCAGCATGAAGCGCCCCACCTTCGCGGCATTGTCGATCAGTTCGCGTTCCAGCAACTCGATGGTGGCCAGCGACGCGTGGATCGCCACCGGGTTGCCGCCAAACGTCGAGGCATGCGCGCCTGGCTTCCACTGCATGATCTCCGTGCGGGCAATCATCGCGCTCAAAGGCATGCCGCTGGCAATGCCCTTCGCCACCGTTAGAATGTCGGGCGTGAAATCGAAGTGCTCACTCGCCCACATCTTGCCGGTGCGGCCCATGCCGCTCTGCACTTCATCGGCGATCAGCAGGATGTTGTGGCGCCTGGCCACCGCCTGCAGTTCATCGAAGAACTTCTGCGGCGGCACCACATAGCCGCCTTCGCCCTGCAGCGGTTCCAGCACGATGGCCGCCACCTCTTCGGCCGGCAGAATCGTCTTCAACAACTGCTCTTCGATCACTTTCACGCATTCCACCGCGCAGGTGTCGGGCTGCTTGTTGTAAGCGCAGCGGTAGCAGTAGGCGTACGGAATATGCGATACGCCGGGCACCATCGGTCCGAAGCCCTTCTTCTGCACCGACTTGCTTCCTGTCAGAGACAGCGAGCCCATGGTTCGCCCATGGAAGCCGCCGAAGAACGCGATGAACTTATCGCGGCCTGTGTGATAGCGCGCCAGTTTCAGTGCGGCCTCCACGGCTTCGGTCCCGCTATTGCCGAAATACACGCGGCGCGGCACACCGCCCGGCGCCAGGGTTGCCAGTTTCTCAGCCAGGCGCACCATGTTCTCGTAATAGAAATCCGTCCCCGACATGTGGATCAACTGCGCGGCCTGCTCCTGGATGGCGCGCACCACCTCGGGATGGCAATGGCCGGCCGCCACCACCGCGATCCCGGCATTCATGTCCAGGAAGCGGTTGCCGTCCACATCTTCGATAATGGCTCCCTCGCCGCGCGCCGCCACCAGCGGGTAAGAACGCGTGTAGCTGGGCGATAGCACCGCATGGTCGCGGGCGATGATGGCCGATGCCTTCGGTCCGGGCAGGGCCGTAACCAGGGATGGTAGTCCCTGCGTGGTCTCGGCAGTAAAAGTAGCGTGAGACACGGGTATCCTCCTCAAGTCGAATTTGAGTTGTCAAAGGGCTTGGGTTTTGGCGGGGACGCACGCGGCACGGCCCGCGCCGGGAGCACGCGCAGGTGTCCGCGGCGGCTAATCGGAGCCGAAAAGAGAGGGTCGGGCCTGAGACGGCAAGGCCATACTCTCAGTATAAAGAGAACCGCGAGAAAATGGCATCCTGTAAGCTCATGATGCGTGTTGCTGCCCTGATTGCATTCGCCGTGGCCACCGCCGGCGCCCAGACATCCTTCGAACGCTTCGGGAACATCCAGTTCCAAACGCCCGCCGGCTGGCAGACGCTCACCAACCCCCAGGCCGCGTTATTGCGTCCGCCCGGCCAGCAGATGAACGGCGTATATGCCGTCACGCTGCTTCCCGGCGTGAGTGACATCAAGGACTCCAAACTCAAAGACCAGCTCGGTTCTGATTTTGTAGACGGAACCACCAAAGCCACTCCGGAGGGCGATCCCAAGTCGTTCCCGGCAGCCAATGGGAATGGCTTCCGCCACGCCTGGATGCTGGTGGATAATGCAGGCAACCGCGCCCGTCTGCAACTGTACGTGGTGAATCTGAAGGGCGGCGGCGCCGCGGCGGTGCTGGCCATGTCCGAAGGTCCCATGCCGGAGGCCGAACTGACCAAGGTGGCAGCCAGTATTTCCGTCATCGGCGGCCCGGTAGGCCCATCGGAGACGCATCCAGTGGCCAAACAGTGGGACCAGCGGCTGCGCGGCACCACGCTGGTACAGATCAGCTCGAGTGCAGGTAAGACGACGGGCGGCGGCTGGGAAGGGAAGCGATCGCTGGCCTTGGGCACCGACGGCAAGTTCGGCTTCGCCAGTTCTTCGTCTGTGATCGCGAACGTGGAAGGTGTTGGCGGAATGTCCAACAAGACTGCTAACGATTCCGGCATGTGGCGCATCTACGTACAGAACAACGTTCCGTATTTGGAGTTGACGAATAAGAAGGGCCAACGCAGCGCCCTTCCGCTCGAGGACCGGCAAGGAGCAACGTATGTCGATGGCCAGCGCTGGATGGTGGATCGCCGCTAGTTTGTTAACCACGCCCGTTTGGGCACAGGCGGACCCGAATGCCGAGAAACTGCATGGTCTCGGTCGCGCTCTGCACCAGGACATGGCGAAGCGCGCGAAGCCCTTCGACGACGCTTCGGTGCAGGCCTATGTCACGGCTGTGGGCAACCGGCTGGTGCAGCAGTTGAACGCACCCCGCCGCGAGTACCGCTTCGAAGTGCTGAACACGAGCGATGCCGTCGCACCCGTCGCCTTCCATGATGGCGCAGTGGTGGTGCCGGCGGCCTTCCTGGCGCGTGTTGCCGATGAGGCGGAGCTGGCGCGCGGCATCGCTCACGCCCTGGGCCATACCGAACTGCCACCGCCGGTCATACAGTCTCGCCCGGGTACCATCCCGTTGTTGTTCCTCTCTTGCGATCGCACAAGCGTGGTTGTGCCCATCGGCATGCGGCCAAAGCAACAAGCCATGGAAGAAGACGCAAGCCGCTTCGGCGACGACCTCGCACAGCGCACCGCCGCTACGCCCGATCCCGCCGCCTTCACCAACATGCAGCAGACCGTCCGCGAAGTCCTGAACATTCGCGCTCCACAGCCTCCGTCCCTCTACCGCCGGGCGAAGCAGTGACCCTATAATCGGTTCGGATTCCGGCGGAAGTACCCGTAGGCATCCTCCACTTCTTCCAGCTTGCGCTGCGCCACATTACGAATATCGGTGTCCGTACCCGGTGCGGCAAGTGCGGCATACTCTGCGTGCTTCCGGCGGTAGGAATCCTCAAGTTCCTCGGCGCCCGCCCCGGCCCGCAACGCGAGAACGGCGCGAAAGTGCTCGGCCGGAACAAAGATAGGCGGCTGCCCCACCGTTGCGGCCGGCTTCTTCTTCTCGAACGCCGTGAAGAGGGAGTTCACCAGAATGTATCCCCCCGCGAAGCACAGCACCACCAGCGCCACTAACGCAACTCCACTCATCCCTTCCCGCTCCTTCGTTCGGCGAACGCCCGCAACGCCACGCCCGGACAATCGCCGCAATCGCCGGCCGCTTCCCGATACTGGGCCAAGCAGCGTGGACAGTAGCCTTTCGCGTCGCCGCTTTGCTGCGGGACGGGCATCAGGTCTGCCGTGACGCCTGCCTGACGCAGCAGTCGCTCCATCGTCGACGCGTGCCATCGTAAGGCATCGCTGATTTGCTGCACATCGCCGGCGGCGAGCAGCGGGAACAGCGCATCCCGCAGGGCTTGGCGACCGATCACTGCCCGATCCTCCTTATCCGCCAGCACCGACGCGATCGCAACGGGATGATAGGGAGCCAGCAGGGGACGGGCGAGTTCATCCATCGCCCTTACGGCCGCGATCGGGTAGAGCCCCATCTTCCATGCGACACCACGTGCCTTCCTGCCGTACAACTCGGTATGGGCTCGTGCGAACAGTACGGCGATCGCCGAGGATTGCCCGAACAGCAGCATCGCCGTTGCGAGGATTCCGGGTCCTGGGCCCAGCAGAACGCCCAGCAGCGGCAGCAACACGACGATGGTCAGTAACTCGGTTGAGACCAGCAGCGGAAGCCGGCCGGAGGCCTTGCGGAATGCCGCTAGCCGCGTTTTGAGAGTCGCCTGCTGGAACGAGGCTGCCAGGCTCCCAATCACATCCTCGTCATCGTGCTGGTGCCGCAATTTGTCGATGCAGGCCCGCCACAACTGCGGATCGGTACACCGGACCCTGGATCCGTTTACGGCAACCTCGCCGTCATCCACAGCGGTCGACGCAAACGCATCCCACTGCACCACTTGCAACTTCCGCGCATCGTCAGGGCGGCCTAACACCAGGCCGCTGGCGGCAAGGCGGATCTCGGGCGGATCGACAATCAGCACGGGCCTGCCTGGCCGGATCACGTTGAGAATCACCCAGCCCCAATCGCCATTGCTGGGATAGATCAGCGGCTTGCTGGCTCGATACCCATTACCCCTCCAGCGCGGCCGGAACACCCAGGCTTGCAGCCCTGTTCCGCGGATGCCGTCAATCAGGTAGAACATCCACGCGACAACGTAGATCGAGATCAGATCCGTCATGAAGCCTGGGGCGGCTCTACCTCGGCGGCCACGGGCTGCTTCCGCCCGAAGATCAGGTTTTTCAAAACCCCCAACAGGCCCAACAGGGCCAAAGCGATCACCTTCCAGAAGGCCAACGCCAGCTTCCATAGACCTTTAAAAAGACCGGTCTTGGCAGCGGCGGCCGCGGCCCCGCCCAGCACCAGCGCGCCCAAGCCGTACTCGGCAACCTTGTCGCCTTTCACCCATGCCGAATAGCGGTTCTGCGGCGTATAGCGAAAACCACCGTTCAGCTTGCGGTAGGATGGCAGCGTTGCCGCGTAATCACTTTCCGAGGCGACCAACTCTACGCTCATCACGCCACGCCGCCCAAGCAGTCGTGTTTTGTGGTTCACCGAAAGGGAACTGCCCGGACTGCCCAACTTGATGCTCCACTCCAGGTTGTTCGTGTTCGGATTGTAGTGGGGTTTTTCGGCCCAGCCGTACAGGTTCAACTCATTCCAGCCCCGCCGTTTACGCTCCTCGTTGCCCGCTTCCTGTGCCTCGCTCATACTCTTGTACAGTGCGTCAGCGTCTAATTTATCTTTGTCGTCGTCCTTCACGTAGCCGATATCTTCGAATTCGTAGATCACGATCCACTTTCCGTCAACCGGCGCCACAATGCCCAACTCGCGTCCATTGCTGAAGTTCTGGGTCGCCTCGAAAAAGCGTGGCAGCTCCGGCTTGTCCAGAAACATGTAGCCCTGCGGGATATCGATGGTGGCCTGGTCGCCCAGCTTGGCCTCAATCGGCCCGGGTTGCCAGTTGAACTTTGGCGCAGGCGATTGAGACTTTTCCTGGCTCCAGATGGGCCCAGTCAACGAAGCGGCGAGCAGGAGACATGCAACCCGGTTCATTGGTCCTCCCTAACAGGTGGATAGTGATATACAGGCTCTGCCAGAATACCGCAAATTCCTAAAATTCAGCCTGGACATTCCCAAATTCAGTGAATTACATCCTGTCAGACGCCAGCGTCGTACCGGGTGCTCTCGGCGCAGCGTTTCTGCCACTGCTCTACTACACTAAAGACCGTGAGTGTGATTGCCGGTATTCATCCGGTGCGCGAGGCCCTGCGCGCCGGCCAAACCTTAGACCGCGTTCTGATCGCCAAAGGCGCGGGCGGCCCCAAAATTCAGGAGATTGTCGACCTCTGCCGCGCCGCCAGCATCCCCATCCGCTTTGAACCTCGCGACGCGCTGGACCGCGCCAGTTCCACCCCGGTGCACCAGGGTGTCATCGCGTTCGGCGCCGTGCAGAAAGCATCCCCGCGCGAGGAGGTGTTGGCCGGGGCCAAGTGCCTGGTGCTGCTGGATGGCGTGGAAGATCCGCATAACCTGGGCGCCATCATCCGCACCGCGCACGCCGCCGGGGCCGATGCCGTGCTCACTCCCGAGCGCCGCGCCGCGGGGCTCACCGAAACCGTCGCCAAAGCCTCCGCCGGCGCCATCGCGCATCTGCCTGTCATCCGCATTGGCAATGTCCGCCAGGAGATGGCCAAGCTGAAGGAAGCGGGCTGGTGGATCTACGGTCTGGATGAGCGCGGAGAACAGGCTTACTCCGATGTCGAGTTCTCCGCACCAACCGTGTTCGTCCTGGGTGGCGAAGGCAAGGGACTGCATGAGCACGTGCGCAAGGAGTGCGACGTACTGCTTCGCATCCCCATGGCCGGCGCGGTGGCGTCCCTGAATGTCAGCGTCGCCGCGGGCGTCATCCTCTTTGAATGGGCGCGCAGGCAACAAACAGCCAAATGATCTGTTAGCATCTAATGCTTATGCTCATCGTCGCAGCAGTACTCGCCATCTTCGTCTACGGCATGATCGCCTCCATGCTCGGGACCATCCTGCCGGACTTCTCCAAGAAGTTCAAAATGTCACCCAAGCAGAACGGCAACGTTGCCATGTCACAGGCCATTGGCCTGATGATCGGCTCGTTCTTCGTCGGGCCGCTGATGGATGTGCAGGGTGTGAAGACCGGCCTGCTGCTCGGTCTGATTCTCGTCGCGGTTGCCATCTTCGGTTTGCGCGGCGCGGGCGGGTATAGCGCGGTGGCCGGCCTGATGATGCTGCTGGGCGTAGGCGGCGGCGCGGTGGTGGTGGGCGCAAATGGGCTGCCCCCGGCCATCAAAATGGAAGCGCTTTCCACCGCCGGCGTGTTCAACGTCCTGAACCTTTTCTTCGGCCTCGGCGGCCTGGTCACACCGCTGCTGGCGGCACGCCTGTTCCAGAACAATTCGCAGAAACTGCTGGTGTTCGCCGGTGGCATCATCATCGCGGCCGCCGCCATCGCAGGCATCACGGAAATGCCGCCGCCGAGCGGTAAGGTTGCCTTTGATCCGTCGCAGGTAGGCAGCCTGCTGGGCAACACTACGCTCATCCTGCTGGCCTTGACGCTGTTCGTTTACGTCGCCGCCGAAGTCGGGGTATGGAACTGGCTGGTACGCCACCTGATCGCGCAGGGTCTGCCGGAAGCCAAGGCGCTCACGATACTCTCGCTCGGCTTCGCGCTCGGCCTGCTGCTGGGCCGCGTGGCGGTGTCGCCCATCCTTACGGGTGTGTCGCCGGAGCGTGTACTCAGTGGCGCGGCGCTGCTGATGGTGATCACCACCTATCTCATGCTGCAATCCAGCAACCCGGGCACCGCGCAGATTCTCGTTTTCCTGGCCGGCATCGCCATGGCACCGGTGTTCCCCACCACGCTGGCCATCGTCAGCGCGCGTTTCCCTGACATGGCCGCTACCGCCACCGGCATCGCGGTCACGGCTGGTTGGGCCGGCCTGGTCACCAGTTCGCCCATCATCGGCAGCATCGCCGGCGACGATCCCAAGGGCCTCAAGAAAGCACTGCTGCTGCTGCCCGCCGCGTCGCTCATCATGCTGCTGGTCAGCTTCGGCCTGTAAGGAGGTATGCGGATGGACCGGCGCACGTTCCTCGGTTCCCTGGCCGGCCTGGGTGCCGCGGGCATTGGCGAGGCTGCCACCAAGCCCAATGTCCTGTTCCTGGCCGTCGACGATATGAACGACTGGGTGGGCTGTCTGGGCGGCTATCCCGGTGTCAAGACGCCGAACATCGACCGGTTGGCCCAACGCGGCGTGCTCTTCCGCAACGCCCATTGCGCGTCGCCGCTGTGCAATCCGTCGCGTACCGCGCTGCTCACCGGCCGCCGCGCCGATACCACCGGCGTCTACAACAACGACCAGTTCTGGCGTCCCGTCCATCCCGATTACGTCACCCTGCCCATGCACTTCAAGGCCAACGGCTACCACGTGGCCGGGGCAGGGAAGATCTTCCATCACACCGCCGGCGCGAATCCGCCCGACCAATGGGATGAGTTCCAACTCCAGCAGTTCGACGATCCCTGGTGGCGGCGCCCCGAGTGGTACCCCTGGGTGAAGAAAGAGCCGAATCCCCCCGGCCATCCCTTCAACGGTATCCAGAACTTTCAGGGTGAGTTCGACTGGGGCGTGCTGCCCGGTCGCAAGGATGAAGACTACGGCGACTGGCATGCCGTCCGCTTTGCCGGTGACTTCCTCAAGCGCAAACAGACCAAGCCCTTCTTCCTGGCCATCGGCCTGTGGCATCCGCACATCCCGATGTTTGCGCCGCAGCGCTTCTTCGACATGTACCCGGACCCGCGCCTGCCGGAGGTACCCGAAACCGACCTCGACGATCTCCCGCCCATGGCGCAGAAGTTCGCCGCCGCCCGCCGCAATGAGCACGAGCGCATCCTGAAGGAAGGCAAGTGGCGCGATGCCGTTCGCGCGTACCTCGCTGCCATCTCCTTCGCCGACTTCATGGTCGGCAAGATCCTGGACGATCTGGACCGTAGCCCCCATGCCAAGAACACCGTCATCGTGCTGTGGAGCGATAACGGCTGGCATCTGGGCGAGAAGCAGCACTGGCACAAATCGACGCTATGGGAGCGCGCCTCGCACGTGCCGCTCATCTTCGCCGGACCCGGCACGAAGGCCACCGGCACGCCACGCACGCAGACAGTATCACTGCTCGATATCTATCCGACGCTTTGCGAACTGTGCCAGCTACCCGTGCGTCCCGAACTCGAAGGCGAGAGCCTGGCACCGCTGCTGCGCGATCCAAAGGCGAAGCACAAGCCCGCGGTGATTACCTTCAACCCGGGCAATCACGCTGTCCGCACGGAGCGCTGGCGGTACATCCGTTACTCGGATGGCACCGAAGAACTATACGACCGCGAGGCTGATCCCAACGAGTACCGCAACATCGCCGGCCAGGCCCAATACGACAAACTGAAGGCCGACCTGCGTCAGTACATGCCGAAGACCAGCGTCCCTGCCGTGCCCGAACGCGAAGACTACGACTTCGACTTCAGGACCTACACCTACAAGCTGAAGAAAAAGGGCTAGCCGCGCAACATCGCCACCTCGGCCGCCGTCAACTCGCGAATCTTCCCCACACCCAGCTTCTCAATCCGGATCGGCCCGATCGCCGTACGCACCAACTTCCGCACCTTGCTGTCTACCGCTTCCAGCATGCGCCGCACCTGCCGGTTGCGGCCTTCGGTGATCGTGATCTCCAGGAACGTGCTGTTGTCCGAGTTTCGCAGACGCGTCACCGAGGCCGGCCGCGTGGGCCCGTCGCTCAACTCCACGCCATCCCGCAGCCGTTGCACCTGCTCCTCGGTCAGCACGCCCCGCGCCTTCACCTGATACGTCTTAGTCACCTTGAAATCCGGATTCATGATGCGTTCGGCGAACTGTGTATCGTTGGTCAGCAGCAATAGCCCGCTGGTGTCCAGATCCAGGCGCCCCACCGGCACCACGTACTGCTCCACCTCACCGAGCAGATCGTAAACCGTTGGTCGCCCTTCAGGATCCTTGTACGTCGTCAGGTAGCCCTTCGGCTTGTACAGCAGCAGGTACACCTTCTTGCCGGGCTTGACGGGCTTGCCATCCAGCGTCACCTTATCGCGGCCCAGATCCACCCAATGGTCCGGCGATTGGATCACCTTCCCGTTCACGGACACACGTCCGGCGCCGATCCAGGACCGCGCCTCGGTTCGCGAGCCGAAGCCTGCCTTGGACAACACGCGATCTAACGTCTTCAGGGGTCGCAAAAATCAGCTTAGCCCGGAACGCGCCACAGGTAGAACCGGTAGCTCAGGCCGGAGATATCTTCGTCGGAGCCCGTTTCCAGCGTGGTCTCTTTCTCCGCCTTCCAATCGCCCATATCGAACGTGTTCGACACCAGCCGCGTACCCGGTTTGAGATCCTTCAACAGCTTTGGCTTCAGCTTCAGGTTGATGGCCGGCAGCAGGAACATGGTCACCACGGTGGCTTCGTGGATGTCGGCCTGGAAGAGGTCATTCTCCTCAAAGCGCACCAGCTTCTCTACGCCTGCCTGTTTGGCGTTGGCATTGGCTTCCTTGATGCGTTCGGGGTTGATGTCGATACCAACGCCGCGCGCGCCCAACTTCGCTGCGGCCACGACAATACGCCCGTCCCCGCAGCCCAGATCGTAGACGATGTCGTTCTTCGTCACGCCCGCCAGCTTCAGCATGGCCTGCACAGCGGGCTCGGTGGTGGGCACATAGGGAACGTCCGGATCGCGGCGCTTCTTGCCCGCGGTCTGCGCGCAGGCGCCCGTCAACGGGAACAGGGATAGAAAGGTACGGCGGTCGATCAGCGACAAGATAACCTCCTCGATTCGTTCGAGTATACCCTGTCCGGGCGCACCACACGATCGTCGGTATGTCCAGGGGATTGGAAAAGGGAAGGAAGGGAAGACTATGGAGCGGGAGACGGGATTCGAACCCGCGACATCAACCTTGGCAAGGTTGCACTCTACCAGCTGAGTTACTCCCGCTCAATTGCGGCAATCCCTATTATGTTCACGTCTCGCCCTGCGTGTCAATTCATTCCATCAACTTTCCAACCCGCTTCCGCCCGCGATCCGATCCGCCGCCGCTTCTCGCTGTCTTCAGTAGGAACCACCCATGTTGATGCAAATCGTGACCTTCCACCTTACCGGCATGACCTCTGCCGAGTATGCCCATATGTGCGAGGACAAACTGGCCGCCGTCTTCGAGCAGATGCCTGGCCTCGTTTCCAAAGCCTGGCTCAGTAATCCCGAAACCAATACCTACGGTGGCGTCTATATGTGGCAGGATCAGGCTTCGCTCGATGCGTACAAGGCCGGACCAATCTTCCAGTCGCTGCCGGAGATGCCGTTCGTCACGGGTGTCACTTCGCAGGAGTTCGGCCTGCTGGAGGAACCGTCGCGCCGCTGCCGCGCTTTGTCAGCTTTCGAAATGGCGGCGGTAGGCGCTCAGTAGCGCTTCGCTCTCGGTTGCCCGAACGGCGGCCTCCACCTTCGTCCGCATTTCTTCCCGATACTTTGCCGGAGCCAGCGCCTCAATGGCCCATCTCGCCGTCGCGCTGTCAGCGGGGTTGATCAGCCCTACCAGGTAGGTCAGCCCCGCCGGATGCAGGGATGCCCCTATCGCCCGCAGCAGTGCCAGCCGGAACTGTGGATCGCGCGTGGTCGCATAGGTGCTTCGCAGCAGGTCTATCGCGGCCTCTTCCCGCGATGCTCCCAACGCCGCCGCCGCCTCATACCGCAGATCCTCGCCGTCTCCCGCCAGCAGCCGTTGCGCCGACTGCACGCCCGTTCGCGGGTCCATCGCCAGCAAGGCCGACAGGCAAGCCCCGGTCACCTCCGGCTTGGCATCGCCACAGGCGATCTTCAATCGCAGCAAAAGCGCCGCCTCCATCCGTCCGGTGTGGGCCATCGCCCGCGCCGTGTCGGCTCGCACGCCCGCATCGCTATCGGCCAGCAGATCGGTCAGATGGCTTAGCAGCGTGTGATCGCTCAGCGACCGGCACTCCAGCAACGCCAGCACACAAATACCGCGCAACTTGCCGGCCGTATCTTCCTGCCCGCCCCACACCGGCTCCCGCTGCACATGGCCGATGCCTTTTAAGAACGGATCCGGCTCGGTATAGCCGAAGTCCTTCAATGCCTGGGCAATCGCATTCTTGCCCCAGCACTGCGGATCGCTTTTCGGCAAGTCTTCGAAGAAACGGGAAAAGGCGGCCAGCAGGTCCGGAATCAGATCCCGCAGATCGAATTCCTGAACCAGCCGGGCCGCCTTCGCCACGATCAGATTGCTCTTGTCCCGCAGGGCCTTCCGCAAGGCTGCCACTGTCTCCGTCGATTGCGGAGCGCCGAGCAGTTGTTCCAACTCCTGCAGCTTGCGGTCGAAAACCTGCTTGGACGCCACCGCGGTCTACGCGAAGCGATACTTCTGGGTCTTGTCGTCCCAGAGCACTTTCTTGTTGTTGCGGAACGACAGCGTCGCCAAGTGTCCGGAGACCGCCGCCTGCTGGCCTACCTGCACTGGCGCCACCAGCTTTTCTTTTCCACGAATGGATTGCAGCCAGTTCTTGATGTGCGCCTCGACGGCCAGGTTGTCGTTACCTGGCAGTTCCATCTTCATTTCCTTGCGCGCGGCGATGTGGGCCGGCGGCTTGCCGCGGAACGACTCGGGGGTGAAGGTCAGGATCTGGCGGTTCAGCACCTCAATGGTGCCTTCGTTGCCCATGAACTGCTCCCCGTAGCCGTACTTCTCGT
>JAEUQF010000494.1 GCA_016789745.1 Bryobacterales bacterium | reverse complement strand
GGATGGACAGGGCCTTCTGCCGCGTCGCCGTGATGACCTTAGCCGTGCAGGAGAGACCAGGACGGATTTCGTCGGGCGGATTGTCCAACGCGACGACGACTTTGAAGTCCTTGGCTTCCTGGCTGGAGATGGCGCTCTGGCTGGCGGCAAGGCCGGTGGAGCGAAGGATGGCCGTATTCCCGATTTCGATGACGTGGCCCTTGAAGGTTTTGTTGGGGATAGCGTCGATGGTGACGTCGGCGACCTGGTCGAGCTTGACGTTGACGATGTCGGTTTCATCGACCTTGACTTCGGCGGTGATCAGCGACATGTCGGCGATGGTCATGATGAGGCTGGAGGGGCTGTTCTGGATGCCGGGGACGACGGTCTCGCCGACGCGGACGGGGAGGTTGGTGACCATGCCATCGATCGGGGCGACGGAGTAGGTGCGCTGGAGGACGTCGCTGGCGCGCTTGAGGTTGGCTTGCGCCACTGAGATTCGGCGCTGGGAGGCAGAGACGCCGGCGGCGGTTTGGGCGCGCTGGGCTTTGGCTTGGGCGACGCGGGCTTCGGCTTCACGGATGCCAGCCTGGAGGGCCTGGAACTCGGTGGCGCGCTGGTCGTATTCCTGGCGGGAGATCAGTTTATCTTCCCAGAGTTTTTTGGCGCGATCGAAGAAGGTGCGGGCGCGATCGAGGTCGGCTTTCGCTCTTTCTACGCTGGCTTCCGCGGTTTTAACGGCTTCGTCGGCGGCTCTCAGGCTGGCTTCGGTGGCGGCGGATTCGGCCTCGGTAGTGCTGAGCTGGGCGCGCTGGGCGGCCATTTCGGCTTCCGGTTGGACGGACTCGAGGCGGGCAAGGACTTGGCCTCTTTTGACCTGCTGTCCTTCGACGACGAGGATTTCGGTGATGCGGGAGGGGGAGACGGCGTTGGTGCCGATGTTGATGTAATTGCGGGGTTTGACCTCGCCGGAGGCGGTGACTAACGAGACCAGATCCTGGCGGACGACGCGGCCTGTCTGGACTTCAACGATGCCCTTTTTGCTGTATTGGTAGCTGATGCCAGCGGCGGTAGCGGCGCCGACCAGCACAAGGGCTCCGATGATGATTTTCGTCTTTGTTTTCACTTTTGCTGAATTCGCTCCAACCGTATTGGACGTTTCGGCCGCTACAAAAGTTCAGAAAGTAGCATTGGCCTTGTATCCGCGAGCGGCTGAGGTCGGGGTTACCCTACTATTCTACTGACGTTTGGAATCGTCCAAAGGCAACAGGGGGGCGCACGATAAGAGGGAAGGGGCGCGACGCTTCTTCCTGGGTGTGGTTGCTTCTTTGATGACTGTGGTACAGCGGAACGGCTTTTCGGCGTTGTGCTGCTTTGGTCTCCGCCGTGTTTGTCCCAATCCTCATTGCTGCGATTTTCGCGCAGAGCACATAGAGGACGCGGAGAAGACGCCGGTCGACGTGGGTGGAAGCGACGCCGGAACAGACCTGGTCTAGCAGGCGGAAGAACATCTCTAGGCCGCCGATGAACGCCGATAAACGCAGATAGGCTCTTTGTTGTGAATCGGCGCTAACCGGCGGCGAAGTCCAATAGGGGCCTTTTTCAGTACCCTGCCAGGGCGCCGGGGGCCTGGGCTTCGGAAAAGGGTGAGACGGCGATGCCGCGAGTTCGGCCGACGCAAACAGCCGGCGTGGCACGGGAGTCGCGATACTGCGATCACTGGATTTACGGAGGTACTCCGGATCCGTACACTCGTTTCACAAAGTTCGATTTGGGTGAAACGGGTGAACGATGTCGTACCGCTGTCCTGACGGGACTATGGGTCGAGGTGTGTCCATTGCGGGATGGGTGGCGCTGGCGCTGCTCGCCGCGGCCTCAAGGATCCTCCTGGCCCCACGCTATCTTTATCATTTCGACGCCGCGAACTTCGCGCTGGCGATAGAGGAATTCAATCCGGCCCTGCATCAGCCGCAGCCGCCTGGATATCCATTGTTTGTAGGAATGCTGCGTCTGCTGCATGCCGTACTGCTGGATCCGCAGCATTCGCTGATTGCCGCCGGGGTAGTGGGGTCGGGATTGGCGCTGCTGCTATTGAAGCTGTTGGGCGACCGCATGTTCGGCTCGCCGGCGGGGGCGCTGGCGGTGGCTGCCATGGTTTTTCATCCGGCGTTCTGGTTCGGCGGGGTGACGAACCAGGTACGGGTTTGGATGGCGGTGTGTTCGGTGGCGGTGGCATTGCTGGCGTGGCGGGCCATGCAGCCGGGGCGGCAGATGGCGTGGTTTCTGGGGGCGTGTGGCGCGCTTGGGATGCTGGCCGGCTTCCGTCCGGCTATCGCCGTGCAGTTGATGCCGCTACTGGGATTCGTTTGGTGGCGAACGGGTGCGGGATTTCGGCAGGGTGCTCTGGGCGGCGGTGTATTGGGGGTCTCGATGCTGCCGTGGATCCTGGCAGCGGCGGCGGCCACGGGCGGTTTACCGCAGTGGCTGCAGGCGATGTGGGGGTATGCCAACGAGCAGTTTCAAGATAGCTCGCTGGCCTTCGGCGCTGCCCCGAAGGGCGCGTGGCAGATGTTCCGGCAGGCGTTTGTTTGGAATCTGCTGGGAGTACTTTCGTGGATCTGGATGCTGCCTCTGTTGCGGGGGAATCCGTTCTCGCGGTTGCAGGGGACATTCCTGGCGGTCTGGTTTCTGCCGGTTTTTCTTTTTTCGGCGTTGATTCACATTGGGGATCCGGACCAGGCATTGGGCAGCATTCCAGCGACGTGTGTCGCGGGCGGGGCGGTCCTGGCCGCCGGAGTTCCGCGATTGCGGCTGGCGCCGGTGGCGGCGCTGGTTGCCGGGTTGAACGTGCTGTTGTTCTTTGCTCCGCCGGGGAGGCTGGCGCGGGCCTGCAGCTATCAGGCGGTGCACCGGATTGATCTTCGGACGCGCCTGGTGCTCTCACGCATTCGAGACGTTCGTGGGACGGGGGCGCGGTGCATCGACTATGAAGCGAGCGTACCGACGTGGCGCCAGGTCGGCTACTACTTTCCTTCCGACTATGTGCGCGTTGGCGGGCGTGAGTCGTTTCTGCTGCATGGAAACCGGCGCTTGCCGGCCGGGGCAACCGCCGACTGCGCATTGCGAGTGCGGGTGACGGCCGACGGAAATTTGGTCGAACTGATGAGTACGCGGTAACGGAAGTAGACAAATCACCGTCGAGATGTACAAGGGATCTTGTACATCTTCATGGGGCTTCGCTTTTTGTGTGCTGCCTTGCTGGCAACGGCTGCCTGGGGGCAGTCGGTTACGGTGCGGATCGTCGATCACGCCCTCATGCCGGCGCAGGTGGATTCCAATAGTCCTGCGTTCTGGCGGGATGGGCAGTTTCATCTTCTCAATTCGACCGGTTTGGGTCCGGTGCTGAGCGCGGGTCCGGACCAGTTCCAACTCTCCTGGTGGGCGCGGCCGGATTTGGGCCGGCAGGTGAACCCCACCTGGATCGAGGCGGTGTGGCAGGATGCGGATGGCGCGCTGTTCGCCTGGTATCACCAGGAACGGGAGCGGGTGTGCGGTAACGTGCAGCGTCCGGCGATGCCGCAGATCGGCGCGGCTGTTTCCTACGACGGCGGGTTGAGCTTCTTCGATCTGGGCCTGATTCTGACGAGCGGTGATCCGCTGGACTGTTCGTCAAAGAACGGCTACTTCGCCGGCGGGCATGGCGACTTCAGCGTGCGATTGGACCGCGCCCAGCAGTACTTCTACTTCGTGTTCACCAACTACGGCGGGGATGTAGCGAGCCAGGGAGTGGTGGTGGCGCGAATGTCCTTTGAGGACCGGTTTCAGCCGGCGGGCGCGGTGCGCAAGTACTATCGAGGCTCGTGGACGGAGCCGGGGCTCAGCGGGCGGGTGACGCCGGTGTTCCGTGCGAACGTGAGCTGGCAGGAAGAGGCGACGGATTCGTTCTGGGGAGCCTCGGTGCACTGGAACACGCACATCGAGCAATACGTAATGTTGCTGAACCGCTCCTGCTGCGAGCCGGGCTTTCCGCAGGAAGGCATCTACATCAGCTTCAATGCCGACATCGGCGATCCGGGCGGGTGGTCGACGCCGCTGCGCATCGTGGAGAACACCGGCTGGTATCCGCAAGTGCTGGGGTTAGGATACGGTGAGACCGATAGCGAGGCAGGCGAGCGGGCGCGGCTGTATATTTACGGCGAGTCCTGGTGGGAACTCGAGTTCTCCAGGGAGCCACGGCCGGAGTAGCATAGTAGGGCTATGCTGCCCCGCCGCACTTTCTTATCCACCGCGCTGAGTCTGCCGGTTCTGGCACCGGCTGCCTCCAACCGAACGACGGTCTCCATTGACGGCGACCGTTTCTTTATCAACGGCAAGCCGACTTACGAAGGGCGTAAGTGGAAGGGGCACCGCATCGAAGGGCTGCTCATGAACACCCGCATGGTGCAGGGGATTTATGACGACAGCAACCCGGCCACGCGCGACCGCTGGAAGTATCCTGATACCGGCAAGTGGGATCCGGAGCGCAACACGCGCGAGTTCCTGGCGGCCATGCCCGAATGGCGCAAGCACGGCGTGCTGTCGTTCACCATCAACCTGCAGGGCGGCAGTCCGCAGGGGTATTCGCAGGAGCAGCCGTGGGTGAACTCAGCCTTCACCGCGGAAGGTGCGTTGAAGAAGGACTACATGGGGCGGCTGGAGCGCATTCTGGATAAGGCCGACCAACTCGGCATGGTGGCGATTGTCGGCTACTTCTATTTCGGCCAGGATGAGCGGTTGAAGGACGAAGCGGCGGTGAAACGGGCGGTCGGAAATGCCACGGAATGGCTGCTGAAGAAGGGCTATCGCAACGTCCTGGTGGAAGTGAACAACGAATGCGACGTGAAGAAGTACGATCATGACATTCTGAAGCCGGACCGCGTGCATGAGTTGATCGGGTGGGTGAAGAACCAGAAGGACGGCAGCCGCCGGCTGTTGACGGGCACCAGCTATGGCGGCCGGAGCATCCCGCGCTCGAACGTGGTGGAAGTGTCGGATTATCTCTTGCTGCACGGCAATGGCGTGAAGGATCCGGCGCTGATCACCGAGATGGTGCAGAAGACGCGCGCCGTGAAAGGCTATCGCCCGATGCCGATCCTGTTCAACGAAGATGATCACTTCGACTTTGATAAGCCGGTGAACAACATGGTAAACGCGATTGCGCAGTATGCGTCTTGGGGATACTTCGATCCGGGCAAGAGCGACTACAGCGACGGTTACCAGTGCCCGCCGGTGAACTGGGGTCTGAATACAGAGCGCAAGAAAGCCTTCTTCGGTTTGGTCAAGGAAATCACGGGTGCGTGAAGGGCTCCGTTGAACTTCCCACCGCTCTTGGACGTTAAGAAGGTATGCATCGAGAACACGGCCTGGATTGGCTCCGCATCATCGCGTTCACGCTGTTGATTTTCTATCACTGCGGCATGTTCTTCGTCAGTTGGCCGTGGCATGTGAAGAACAATGAGCTGAGCACCGCGCTGGAATGGCCCATGCTGTTCCTGAACCGGTGGCGGCTGCCGTTGCTATTCTTTATCTCTGGCGCGGGTGTGGCGTTTTCTCTCCGGCGCCGCGGGTTCGGCGAGTTCGCCCGGGAACGGCTGCGGCGTCTCGGGATTCCGCTGCTGTTCGGGATATTCGTGGTGGTGCCGCCGCAGATTTATTACGAGCGGCTGCAGCAGGGCGCGGCGTTCGATTACGCTACCTTCTACGCCACGGTCTTCCAGTTCCAACCCTATCCGAAGGGAAGCTTCAGTTGGCATCATCTCTGGTTTGTGATGTATCTGTTGGTCTACTGCCTGGTGGGCATTCCGCTATTCCGCTGGCTGCGGAGCGAACGCGGGCAGCGGGCGCTGGGCGGATTCGCGTCCTGGCTGAAGGCGCACCGGATGGCCATCTACCTGGTGAACATCCCGAACCTGGCCGTCTCGCTGGTGTTGGGCCCGCACTGGCCGACGACGCATAACCTCGTCGCCGATTGGGCGAATCTTATCGGGGCGTTTCTCACGTTCCTGTGGGGATTTATGCTCTGCTCCCGGCGCGAGATTCTGGATCTGCTCACGGCCCGGCGGCGGGAGTTCCTCACCGGTGGGGTGTTGGTGGCGGTGCTGTTCTTCACGCTGCGGGCCATGGGCGTTCGCACGGGAATGCTGGGTGGAACGCTGATCGGCGGTTATTTCGGCATGCTCTGGATTTTCACGCTGATTGGCTACGCGCGGCAGTATCTCAACCGCGAGAGCGTGGGACTGCGTTATGCGACGGAAGCCGTCTACCCCTTCTATATCGCGCACCAGACCATCATCGTGGCGGTGGGCTACTATCTGGCTCCGGTGGCTTGGCCAGTGGCTGTAAAATTGCCGCTACTGATGCTGGTGACGTTCACCGGGTCGTGGCTGACGTTTGAACTGGTACGCCGGACAGCCCTGACACGAGTGTTGTTCGGACTGAAACCAAAGGCCCCGGCACGCATCCAATTGGCAGCGGAAGCCGCGACCATCCGGTAGCGGTTGTTACAATAGAGTTAGCCGCTATCCGGTTCCCCCGAAGAATGACCACTACTACCACCAGCCTTGCCGAGGAGATTCTCGAGCTCAAGAAAGAGCGCCGCGCCGTGATCCTGGCCCATCATTACCAGGAATCGGAGATCCAGGAACTGGCCGATGTGATCGGCGACAGCCTGGAGCTTTCGCGCAAGGCGCAGCAGTACGACGGCGATGTGATCGCCTTCTGCGGCGTATGGTTCATGGCGGAGACGGCGAAGATCCTGAACCCGGACCGGACGGTGATTGTGCCGGATAAGGATGCCGGTTGCAGCCTGGTGGATAGCTGCCCGGTGGAGCAGGTGCGTGCGTTCAAGCACCGCTATCCGGACCACGTGGTGGTGGCCTATATCAACACGTCGGCGGCGGTGAAGGCGGAGAGCGATATCATCTGCACCTCGCGCAATGCGGTGCAGGTGGTGCAGTCCATTCCGGCGGATAAGCCAATCCTGTTCCTGCCCGACATCAACCTGGGCAACTATGTGAAGAAGGAGACCGGGCGCGAGAACATCCGCATCTGGCAGGGGGCTTGCATCGTGCATGCCACATTCGCCGCGCGTAAGCTGACGCAGGCGCGCGCCGAGCACCCGAACGCGCTGGTGGCGGCCCATCCGGAATGTCCGCCCGATGTGTTGAAGATGGCGGATTACATCGGGTCGACGTCGGGCATTATCGACTGGTGCGTGACGCATAGCCACGACGAGTTCATCGTCATGACCGAGAGCGGGGTGCAGCACAGCCTGCATCGCCGGGCGCCTGGCAAGAAGTTCTACTTCGTTCACAACGAGAACTGCAACTGCAGCGAATGCCCGTACATGAAGCGGAACTCGCTGGAGAAACTGCGCGACTGCTTGCAGACCTTGGAGCCGCGGATGGAGCTTTCGCGTGAGATCATGGAACGTGCGCGGCGGCCGATTGATGCCATGCTCGCGCTGAAGTAAATGCCCGCACCTGTCGACACCTTCGGCCGCATCCACGATAGCCTCCGTATCAGTGTTACGGACCGTTGCAATATCCGCTGCTTTTACTGCATGCCGGAGGAGCCAACCAACTTCCAGCCGCGGGCCGAGATCCTGAGTTTCGAAGAGATCGAGCGGTTTGTGCGGGTGGCGGCAGGGATGGGGATCAACAAGATTCGCCTCACCGGTGGGGAGCCGTTACTGCGGCGGGATCTGCCGGTGTTGATTGAGAAGATCAACGGCATTGCCGGCGTTCGCGACATCGCGCTTACCACGAACGGCGTGCGGTTAGCCGAACTCGCGCAGCCCTTGTACGACGCTGGCTTGCGCCGTTTGAATGTGCATCTGGACACGCTGGATCGCGAGCGGTTCAAGCACATCACCCGGCGTGACGATCTTCCGAAGGTGCTGGCGGGCATTGACCGCGCGCAGGCGCTGGGCTTCGGGCCGATGAAGATTAACGCGGTGGCGGTGAAGAACCTGGTGGAATCCGATATCGTTCCGATGGCGCGGTTCGGCCGCGAGCGGGGCATTGAGATCCGCTACATCGAATTTATGCCGCTGGATAGCCAGTCGCTCTGGGACCGGTCCAAGGTGCTGCTCATGGACGACATGCTGGCCATGTTGCGGGCCGAGTTCGGCGACTTGGAAGCCATCCCCGATCAGGATCCGCGCGCGCCCGCCACGGAGTTCCGCTACAAAGACGGCGGCGGCACGGTGGGCTTTATCGCCAGTGTCAGCAAGCCGTTTTGTCTGAACTGCAACCGCATCCGGCTGACGGCTGACGGCAAGTTGCGCTATTGCCTGTTCGCCATCGAAGAGATGGACGTGAAGGAACTGCTGCGCAGCGGGGCGCCGGACGAGGCCATTGAGGCGCGCATTCGCGAGAATGTGCGGGCCAAGTGGCTGGGGCACCAGATCAACACACAGCAGTTCGTGCCGCCACCGCGGCCGATGTACGCCATCGGCGGTTAGCTAAAAACTCAAGCGAAACACCAACTGCAACTGGCGCGGCGCCTTGGCTGAGAAGATGCGGCCAAAGGTGCCAGGCTCATCCGCATAGCGCTCCGGCAGATCGTAGTTCACGCGATTCAGCAGATTGAACGACTGCAGTTCCAGTGTCGATTCCAGGCGTTCGGTGATGCGGAAGCGGCGGGCGATCGATGCATCCACCGTCACATAACCCGGCCCTCGCAGGATGTTGCGTCCGGCGTTACCAAAGGTGAAGCGCGGAGGCACGACGAGCGACGATGTGTTGAACCAGCGTTCTGGCGTGCGGTCATCCAGGCGCGGGTTGCCTACAACGTTGGGCCGGTCGGAGCCGAAGTTGCCGCCGGTATTGCCGGAGTTGGAGTTATCGAATCGCAGCAGCGGCGTGAAGGCTTGTCCCGACTGGGCGACGGTGATGCCGCGCAGTTCTAGTTTCGCCGGTAGGGAAACGACAAAGGCGGCGGTGGCGCGATGCGGGATGTCGAAGCTGGAAACAGCTCGTTCGGCGCGGAAGTTCAGACTGTCCTGCGGGAAGTTCTTATCGGGCTTGGTGGTGAGGAACGCCGACGTGTCGTCAATCGACTTTGACCACGTATAGCTGGCCAGCAGGGAGATTCGTCGTGAGAAGCGGCGGTCC
>JAEUQF010000493.1 GCA_016789745.1 Bryobacterales bacterium | reverse complement strand
GAGCGAGCGGCGCGGCTGATCTGGGGCCCGATGCTGGCGAAAGGCGAAACGGTGACACTGTTGCTGGCAACCACTCCTCAGCTTTGGGTGCGCGAGTTCGGTGACTCTCCGCATCCGGTGGGCGACCCGCCGCAGGTGTTTCCCATGCCTACGGATCCGGCACTGCTCGATTGGTACCGGCGCACGACGCTGGGCAAAGGCGAGGGCCTGATCCTGCATCCCAACAACCATTCGCCGCTGGGCGGGGAGGCGCATGCGGCGATTCGGCTGGCGGCGTTCGTCGCCGAACGGCAGGCGCACGTGGAGTTACTGGCCGGCGAGCACACCGGCGCCACCGAGATTCGCGAACGGAACGCCGTCGTATTGGGCCGGGCCGAGTATTCCCGCGCGGCAGCGGCGCTGCAACCGAACGATGGCTGGGCGCTGCGCTATGTCCCGGAGCGCCGCGAGGTGGGCATCGTGTCGCAGAAGGGTGACCGGCCGTCGTTCTTCCGCGAAGGCGGCGGCGTGGTGAACTACGGTCTGATCACGGTACTGACGAAGCCGACCGACAACGGCCCCAAGCGCACCATCCTGTTCGCCGGAATCAACTCGGATGGCAGCGAGGCGGCCATGTCGTATATGACGTCGCTGCTGCAGTTGCAGGAGTTGAGCGAGGAGCTGCGTAAAGGCAGAGCCGGTTTGCCCGATTCGTATCAGGTGGTGGTGCGCAGCCGCTCGTCCAACACGCGGTCTCTGCGGGCCGAGCGGGCAGCGGTGCGGGTGCTGGAGACGCATTGAAGTCGTACATCCTGCTAGCCTGTTGTCGATGCCCCGCCGCTATTTGTTCTTCCCTGCCCTGTTGCTCAGCCTGAGTGCCATTGGCCAGGCTCAGGAGATGACGCCGCCCGGCGCCCGCAACAAGGCCGAACGTCTGGAATGGTTCCGCGACATGGGCTTTGGCCTGTTCATCCACTGGTCCGTGGATTCGCAGACCGGGCCGGTGATCTCGCACTCGCTGGCCGGGGCCGATGAAGCCTACACGAAGCGGTTCTTCAACGACCTGCCGAAGACCTTCAACCCACGCAAGTTCTATCCGCAGGATTGGGCGGCGCTGGCGAAGCTGGCTGGCATCCAGTACATGGTGTTTACCACCAAGCATCATTCGGGCTTTGCCATGTGGGACACCAAGACGACGGACTTCGGCATCATGCACACGCCTTTCAAACGCGACATTGTGCGGGAAGTGATGAACGCCTTCCGTGCCCAGGGCATTGCTTCCGGCTACTACTTTTCGCCGGATGACTTTCTGTGGCTATGGAAGAACAAGATGGACGTACAGCGGCACATTCCCTCGGTGCAGCCTCGCAATAATCCGGACCTAATGCGGCTGGACCTGGCGCAGATGCGCGAGTTGATGACGAACTACGGCAAGGTGGATCTGCTGTTCATTGACGGCGAGCCGCATCACATCCGCGACCTGGCCTGGGATGTGCAACCCGACGTGGTGGTGACACGCGGCGCCATCCAGACGCCGGAGTTGTACGTGCCCGGCATTCCGCTCGAAGGCCCGTGGGAAGCCTGTTTCACGATGGGGACGGCCTGGGGCTATCAGCCGCAGAACGAGCAATACAAGTCGGGCGGCGAGGTGATTAACATCCTGGTGGAGACGCGCGCCAAGGGCGGCAACCTGCTGTTGAACGTCGGCCCGAAGCCCGATGGCGAGCTGCCCATTGAACAGGAAGAGCGGCTGCGCGAGGTGGCGTTGTGGATGCAGGTGAACCAGGAAGCAATCTACGGTGTGCGGCCGTGGGTGATCACCAATGAGCAGCACATCTGGTTCACCAAGGCCAAGGATGCAGACACTGTATATGCGGTAGTGAAGCAGGAGCCGCGCTGGCAACGGTCGACATGGCGCGACTTTGTCTTGAAGAGCCTGCGGGCGACCGACAAAACACAGGTGACCGTGTTAGGGCAGAACGGGCGCGTGCTGGAATACCGGCCGGAGGTGAACCCCGCACCAACCTGGCAGCAGAAAGACGATGGTCTGCATATCCGCGCCATGTTCACGCACCGGCTGCAGGACAACAGCAAGTGGCCGAACCCCATCGTCCTGAAGATCACCAACGTGAAGCCGGCATTTGTGCCGCCGCGGATTGAAACCACGGGCGCGCGCTTTGATCCGGCCGCGCGCACCGCGATGCTGGAGGCCACCTTGGGCAGCCTGGGCGATGCGACGGCCTTGGAGGCGGGCTTTGAATACCGCAGCATCGTGGGGCTGGATGCCAGCGATCGCTCGATTCCCTGGAAGCCTGGGCCGTCGACCAAGCGCACGGCCACAGGCAAGTTCAGCCTGGCGTTGCCGAACCTGGATCCGAACGGAATCTACGAGTACCGGGCATGGGTGAAGCACCCGTTGCTCACGCTATACGGCGTGGAGAAGCGGCTGCAGAAGCGCTAGTTCGACAGCTTCCAGAGCGTGATCTCTTTGTCGCCGGAGGTCATGGCCAGCATCTTGCTATCCGGCGAAAAGGCCAGCGAGACCACGCGATGCGGCGAGCGCAGGGTCTTCACCGCCTTGCCCGAGGCGGCGTCCCACAGGACTACCTTCACCGGATTCTGCGTGGTGCGAACATCGAAGCCACCCGTGACAATCATCTTGCCATCGGGCGAGACGGCGAGTGCGGAGATAGTCTCGTCATGCCCCTTGATGGTGCGCTGCCGCTGGAAGGTTTTGGCGTCGAAGACATAGATGGTTTCATCCAGCCCCGCAAGCAGCAGTTGCTTGCCGTCGGGCGTAAACTGGCCGGCAAACATGGCGCCAGTCATGTCTTCCATCTTGCGCAGCAGCTCGCCGGAACGCGTATTCCAGACGCGGACGTCGTTGTCGTAGTTGGCCGAAACCACGGAGCTGCCATCGGGGGAAAACAGCAGTTCGGCGGCGCCCCCGAGGCCGTCGGGCAGGCTGTGCCGGCGCTTGGCGCTGCCCACTTCGTAGAGCAGCACCTGGCGGGCGTTGGTGTCGGCGATGGCGAGATGCTTGCCGTCGGAAGAAAGCGCGGTGCGGCCACGGCCGGCACTGGCGTCCATGATCTGCTGGTAACGATCGGCGGTAAGATCCCAGACGCGGATGTTCTTGTTGGCATCGCGATCCACCAGGCGGCCGCCGGACATCAACGAACCACCCTCATGCTTCTTCGCACGGAGCTGTTTACCGGTGTTGACGTCGATCACGCGGATCTGGTTATCGCGGCAGGCAGTGATCAGCGACTTGCCATCGGAGGAGAACTGCACGGAGCCAGGGACAGCTTCGAGCGTGATGGTGCGGTCGGCCTGCGCTGCCAGCGGCAGCGCGGCTAAGAACAAGCAGAGGGCGCGCATGGTCAGGCTTTCTCCAGAATGATGTCGAAGGTGATCTCGGCATGCGGCGCCGCGCCATTGGCGCCTTCATAAAGACGCACGGGCAGCAGGAGATCCTTGTTGCCGACGATGTTCCTCTTCTTCCAGTTCTTTTCGGGGTCGCCTTCAAAGAAGGGGTCGGTGGCAAAGTAAGCCTGGGTGATGAGGGTTTTGTGGCCGGGCGCGGCGATGAGGTAGTGGATGTGCTGGGCGGGCCGGTCGGAATAGTGGCCAGGCATCACCGTATCGACGGCATACAGGCCCTTCGCATCGGGAGCGATTTTGGTGCGGTAGCGATAGCCCTTGGTGTCGTAGAGGCCGTGATGGTCGGCATGCCACAAGTCAACCTTGGCGCCTTCGATCAGGCGGCCACGGGTATCGCAGACCTTGCCGCTGACGTTCAGCGGGAAGCCGGCATCGCCCGGGGCGCGCAGCACACGGTTATCGGGCGCGCCCTTTCGAAAGAACGGGCCGAGCACTTCGGCCGAAGTAGGCTTCAAGGCCTGTGCTTCGCCCTGCTGCCAGAGCGCCAGCAATTGGGCTTCGGAGAGTGCGGCGGCGCCAAGAAGCATGCCGCGGCTGATACAGAGTTCCAGCATTTGCCGGCGATTGGGTTTCCCAGGTCTCATACGATATGCCCCGTATCGTAACCTAATTGCGCGTTGTGTGCTGGGGTGAACTTTCCAGCGGCGGCGCGCGTAGCTTAGAGTGGATGTTTCGCAAGTCCAACGAACGCCCGAAAGGATAGCGCCCATGACACGCCGTGATTTCGCCCTTGCCACTCTGCCCTTCCTTGCCGGTACCGGCTGCGTGATTGAAACCGAGGAAGGCCCGACGCTGACATCCACCAAGGAAGTGGAAGCCGGCAAGATTGAGGCACTGCAGGCGGAGATCCGCATTGGCGTGGGTGAGTTGCGGATCAGCGGCGGGGCGTCGAAGCTGCTGGAGGCGTCGTTCCGCTATCCGGAGAAGATGGGTGCTCCGGAGGTACGGTATGACGCGGCGGGGTTCCGCGGGCGGCTGACGGTGGAATCGCGGGAAAGTAAGCACACCATGCGCAACGGTAAGCACGAGTGGAGCCTGAAGCTGGGGCCGACGGTGCCGACGGATCTGAAGCTTAACTTGGGCGTGGGCGAAAGCCATGTCGATCTGAGCCACATTCCGCTGCACAGCCTGGAGATTCATATCGGCGTGGGCGAACTGGAGTTGAACCTGGCCGGCAAGTATGAGAAGGACGTTTCAGTGACGGTGCGGGGCGGCGTGGGCGAGGCCACCATCCGGTTACCGAAAGACTTCGGCGTGGTGGCCGATGCCAAGGGCGGTATCGGCAGCATCGACGTAAAGGGCCTGGAGCAGCGCAACGGCCGTTACGTGAACGATGCCTATCAGGAAGGCAAGCCCGCGTTGCGGCTGGACGTGCGCGGCGGGGTCGGGTCCATTAATCTGATTGTGGATTGACGGGCTCAGGCCGCGGCAAAAATGCCGGCGGTTCCGCCGATGAGGCAATCCATGGCGTAGTAGCCGAGGTTATCTGCACTGCGTGTGGAACGCCTCGGACGGCGGTAGGACCAACGCGCCATGCGTCTGGCTTTCTCTGGTCCATACCAGCGGTTCTCATCAAGCACAGTGCGATTGGCCACGTGGCTGGCCTCGTGAATCAGCGTCTGTGTTTTCTCATAGTCGGAGCCATTGGCCCAGGCGATGCCCAGCTTGATGTGCAGGTAGTGCAGGTAGGGAATGGCCATGCCGTAGTAGGGGAAGTCGTCCTTGCAGACGATCTTCAATTGCGGGCTGGCGAGAATGCGGGCGACGTTCTGGAAGATATGGAGCAACTTATTCACCTTGTCTTCGCTGTAGGTGAAAAACCAGTTCGATTCCGGCCCATTATCCCAGTGCTTCCGCGCTTCGGTGGGCGGCATCTGTTTCAGGCGGATGAGGCGATACTGCGTCTTCCAACACGCGTGGATGGCTTCCGAAAGATGCTGGCGCACGACGGCTTCCGGCATCTTCGGGCTGGGGATGATCTCAGCGGGAGCGGCGGGTGTAACTGCGTTTGGCATTGGTGTTCGACTCTTGTTTGCTGACGCGGATTTGCGGCGTATATCCCATCAGCACCGCCCAGGCAGGGTTACGATGAAAGTTGGCAAATCTTACAACGGAAGTTCTGATCATTGGCGGCGGCATTGTCGGCGCCTCTACCGCCTGGCGCTTGGCGCAGCGAGGGGTTCCGGTAACTATCGCGGATGCGGGCCGGCTGGGCGGCGAAGCCAGTTGGGCGGGAGCAGGCATGCTGGTGCCGGGGTCGGAGTTTGAAGAGCCAGGCGAGGAGTTGCAGCTTGGCATGGACAGCATGGCGCTGTATCCGGCCTTCGTGGACGAACTGCGGGAAGCGAGCGGAGCGGCCATCGACTTCGCGATGGTAGGCACGTTGGAGATCGGCGGCGACGAGGCGGATCTCGATCGGCTGCGCCAGAGGGCCGATAAGCAGCGGGCGTTTGGGGTTCCGAGCACGGTGCTAAGCGCGGGGGAACTGGGGGCGCGGTTCGCGGGCTTCTCACAGGCGCTGGGCGGGGCGATCTTCTATCCGGAAGAAGGGCAGGTGGATCCACGCACGGTGACGGCAGCGCTGCGGCAGGCGTTCCGCGCGTTGCCGGTGACGCTGCTGGAGAACCAGGCGATCACGGCCGTGCGGATTGCGGGTGATGGCGTGGAGGCCGTCTGCGCCAATGGCGACCGGATCGCGGCGTGGCGGGCGATTCTGGCGGCCGGAGCTTGGGCCACGCAGATCGAGTTGCCCTTTTCCCTGCCCCGGGCTTACCCCATCAAAGGACATCTGCTGGGCTATCGCGGGCCGGCGCCGGGCAGTTTGCCGCATGTGCTGCGGTATCACGAGACGTACATCGTGCAGCGGCAGTCGGGCTATACGATTGCGGGGACGTCGGTGGAGGATGTGGGCTTTGACCGCGGCATCGATGCCGGCACTGTGGCCGATATCGAAGGGCGGGCGCATGGGTTGGTGGGCGGTCTGCTGCCGGCAACGAGCACGGATCAATGGGTGGGGTTCCGGCCGGCGGCCGAATCGCCGCTGCCTTTGGTGGGGCGCCACGAGGACTCGCCGCTGTACCTGGCTTACGGTCACTTCCGCAACGGGATTCTGTGGGCGCCGCTGACGGCCGAACGGCTGGCCGGGGCGCTGACCTCGGCCAATTCGTAGTTATTGGAACAGCGTCACCTTGCCCGCAGCGATGTCCATCGCATAGTAGCCAAGGCTGTCGGCATTGCGGGTGGCGCGCATGTTGAACATCCAGGAACTGGCCGCGCGCGCCTGGGAGTCCTGCTGCCCGTACCAGTCGCCCTCGTTGATGATCGAGCGCCCGGCAATATGGCTGGCCTCATGGACGAGGGATTGGGTGCGTTCGGAGGCGCTGGCTTCGGCCCAAGCCTTACCCAGCTTGATGCGCTTGATGAACGGATGCGCCTCGCCGTACTTGGGGAACTTGTCGTCGCAGACGATCTTCAGGTTCGGGTGCTGGAGGATTTCGGCGACCCGAGAGAAGATCTGGAGCAGCTTTCGAAGCTTGCGGTCGCTGTACTGGAGGAACCAGGCCGATTCGGCGCCTTGGTCCCATTGCGTTTCGGCATCGGGGGCGGCCAGCAGGGCGGCAAGCCGGTGCTGGGTCTTGAGCGACGCCTGGATGGCGAGTTCCAGGTGCTTTCGGACGGCAGCCTCTGGCATCAGTGGGCTGGGTGTGATCTGGGCGGTGGCTGGCATGGTGACGTGGCTCCTGCTCCAGTGAGGGCATTTGCGGGGCGGGGCCGGTCATCGGAAGAACGAAAAAGTTACTTGGGCCAGTTGGAGAACGGATTGACGCGGCCGTCGCGGATGTCTTCGATGAGGTGCGGGACGCGGGTGCGGCGGCGGTAGAGCTTTTCGAGCAGCTTCTCCAGTTCGTCGCGGTCGCCGTTGAGCCACCACTCGGGCGTTTCGCGGAAGGCGCGGTCGAGGCCGGGCCAAGGAAAGCTGAGCACTTGGTCGAGCCAGGGCTGGAAGCTGTCGAGGCTTTGCACGCCGTCATAGACCAGGGGACGGTAGTAGAGGCCGGCGAGCGGAGAGTCCTGGAAAAGCCAGTGCGGGCCGCCGAAGACGTAGCCATGATCGATCATGAGGGCGACGAAGGCCGATTTGCGGGAGGTTTCGCCGCTGATCCAGTCCTTGACCTGGGCGCGGAAGAAGACGGCCTGGCGGGAATCGCAGTTATTGGCCCACTTATCCCAGACGAGAATGCCGAGAAAATCGCGGAGATTGGCCACCTGGCGCAGGAGTGGGTCGGGGAGGACATCGTAGATGACGAAGCGGTTGGGGTCGACCGGAAGGCGGGAGCCGAAGTGCCAGCCGGGTTCGACAGCGGCGGTGGTGTTGCCGAGGGTGATGTTGACCTCCGGGTGGGCCGCGAGGAAATCGGGGGTTAATTCGACGCATTCGACGGCGGGCTGGGCGATGTCGAGTTGGCGCAGCAGGATGCTGGAAACCCACTCATTGACCAGCACGCGGCGGTGTTGGGGGTTCTGCTTGGTTTTGACGACGTAGTGGTGCTTATCTTCGGCCAGCAGCAGGTGAGCCTGGGCGCCGCCTCTCATCTTGCGAATCCATTGTCGGGCTTGGACAGGCATCGTGGGAGGAGAGCGGGCTACACTAAACACTATGGCTGATGAGCAAACACCAAATCAAACGGAAAAAGGCGCGGCTCGGAATGTGGATGAGGTCGCATTAGAGATGATGAAATTCATCGCGCTGACCACCGGCTATGGCAAGCCGAGTTCGTCGGGCCCGGGGTTCACCGGCAAGAGCGGTAAAGGAGGGGCCGACGAGTACGCCGATGCGCTGCTGCACCTGTTTGCGCGCTGCCGCGACGTGGTGAAGAAGGGGTAGAAGCGGTCAGCGAATCAGCTTGTCAGCAGTCAGCTTGGGGTCGCGGTGACAAGAAGCTGATTGCTGATCGCTGATCGCTCGAAGTGCTCAAACGTGGATCGCTATTTTGAGCACGTTTTCGCGCCGGGACGCGAACAGGTCATAGGCCTTACCGATGTCTTCCAACTTAAAGTGATGCGTGAGAAGAGGCTTGAGGTCGATGCGGTGCGATTCGACCAGACGCATGAGACGATGCATGCGCTCCTTGCCTCCCGGGCACAGGGTAGTGACGATGCGAATGTCGTTCAAGCCCGCGCCGATGGCCTCCACAGGAACGCGCAAGTGACCCGCATAGACGCCGACACTAGACATGGTGCCGCCAGGCCGGACCACGCGTAGCGCGTTTTCGAAGGTTTCCTGCAGGCCCACGGCTTCAATGGCCACATCCACGCCGCGGCCCAGCGTCAGTTTCGAAATGCGGCCCACGACGTCTTCTTCGGCCGGAATGACTTCTGTTGCGCCAAAGCGCTGTGCCAGTCGCAAACGGAACGGGTCGGGATCGACGGCCAGGATTTGGCCGGCACCCATGAGTTTGGCCCCGATGGTGGCACAGAGGCCGATAGGTCCCTGCGCGAACACGGCAACCGAATCGCCCAGGCGCACACCGCCGCTTTCGGCGGCGGCAAAGCCGGTGGAGGCGATGTCGGCGAGCAGGATCACGTCTTCGTCCGTGAGGTCATCGGGAACCACGGCCAGATTTGCCTGCGCAAAGGGAACACGCACATATTCGGCTTGGCAGCCGTCGATGGTATTGCCAAAACGCCACCCGCCCAGTGCGCCGTGGCACTGCGAAAGCTGCCCCCCTAAACAAGGCTCGCACTGGCCGCATGGGGTGATAGCACCCAGCAGAACGCGTTGCCCAACGTGGTAGCCCGTCACCCCGGGCCCCAATTCATGAATCAGACCTACCGCTTCATGCCCGATCGTGAGACCGGCAGCGACAGGATACTCGCCCTTGACGATGTGGATGTCGGTTCCACAGATCGTCGTGAGCCGCACTCGGACCACGGCCTCCCCAATGCCAGCGTGCGGCACCGGTTTGTCCTCGAGTTGGATTCGGCCCGGAGCACGAAAGACATTGGCTTTCATCATGCTGCACTCCACAGCAGCCGGAGGATGTACTCCAACTTCCAGAGTCATTAGAGGACTCCTTCGCAGCAGGGCATGCACGGCAGGGGCCAACCGGTTTCTCTCGTAAAATGAATGGGATAGTGCAGGATTGCGGCGTACTTTCACCCAAAGTTGGGTGCCGTTGCGCTCCCAGCGTGCGCCGTCACTGCTACCATAAGAGATTCCGTCTCATGTCAGAAGCCGCATCGCAAACGCCCCTGGAACAACTGCGCAACGCACGCCTGCAGAAGATCGATGAGTTACGCACACTGGGTCTGGACCCGTTTCCCTCCACCAGCAGCCGGACGCACTACTCGCGTCCGCTGGTGAGCCAGTTCGAAGAATTCGACGGCAAGCCGGTGACGGTGGCCGGCCGCCTGGTCTCCTGGAGGAAGCAGGGGGGCATGGCATTCGGCCATATCCAGGACCAGACCGGCGAAATCCAGATTGTGTTGCGCCGGCAGACGCTGGAGCCGACCGATCCGGGAACGAACAAGATCGGCTATGATGTGCTGCGTCTGCTGGATCTGGGCGACTTTATCGAGATCAAGGGCACGGTCGCGAAGACCCAGCGCGGCGAGATTTCGGTGATGGCCGATTCGCTGCGCATGCTGGCCAAGAGCCTGCGCCCGCTGCCGGACAAGTTCAGCGGCATCAAGGATCGCGAGATCATGCTGCGCAAGCGGTATCTCGACTCGGTGGCCAATCCGGACGTGCGTCCGCGCTTTGAGATGATCGGCAAGATGCTGTTCGCGATTCGGGAATTCCTGTATTCGCGGGGCTTTTTGGAGTTCACCACGCCGATCATCCAGCCGCAGTATGGCGGTGGCACAGCCAAGCCGTTCCGCACCTATGTGAACGCGCTGAGCACGCAGATGTATCTGTCGATTTCGCATGAGCTGTACTTGAAGCGGCTGATCGCGGCGGGTTTTGACAAGGTGTTCACGATCGGGCGCTATTTCCGTAATGAGGGCATTGACCGCAGCCATCATCCGGAATTCACGATGATCGAGACCATGACGGCGTACGAGAACTACGAGTACAACATGGAACTGGTGGAATCGCTATTCCGCCACGTGGCGGTCACCGCATTTGGCAAGACCGAATTTCAGGTGGGCGAGCACCGCGTGGATTTCGGGCCGCCATGGAAGCGGATCCTGATGGCGGATGCGGTGAAGGAAGCCACGGGGGTCGACTTCCGGGAAGTGAAGACGGTGGAAGAGGCCAATCAGCACCTGGCGGCGTGGAAGGTGGAGCCGGCCGCGACAGTGGGGCATGCCCTGGTGGAGGCCTTTGAGTCGCTGATTGCGCCGAAGCTGATCCAGCCGACGCTGGTCTATGGCCACCCGGTGGAGATTTCGCCGCTGGCCAAGCCAATGCGCGATGATCCGCGGTTTGTGGAGCGTTTCGAGATCATGATCGGCGGCATGGAGTGCGGCGACAACTGGTCGGAACAGAATGACCCGATCCAACTGCACGAGCGCTGGAAGCAGATGTACCGGCATGATTCTACCGAAGGGGAGTTCCAGCCGCTGGATTACGACTTTTTAGAGGTGCTGGAGCACGGCATGCCGCCGACGACGGGCATTGGTCCGGGGATCGAGCGGATGGCGATGATTTTCTCCGAGCAGTCCGATATTTACGATGTCATCTTCTTTCCGATGATGAAGCCGGTGATCAGCCAGGCAAACCAGGCCATTTATGGGCTGGATGTGCAGCAGCAACCGGAAAGCGATGTGCGCAAGTCGGCGTTTGGGTCGTCGGATATCGTGATCGACCTGGCGGGTTTCGAACAGCTGGCCGCCGATGCGCGGCTGCAGCCGCACGGCGAGGTAATCGCGCTGACACCGAGTTTGACGCTGTTCCCGCCGGCCGAAGGCAAGGGCGCGGCGTCGCTGGGGCACGTGGGGGTGCATAACCTGCTGCCAGGGTCGGCGAAGGTGCTGGTATCGGTGTATCGCAACCAGGGCAAGGGCGAGTTGGAGACTTCGGCGGAGATCCACCGGCTGAAGGAAGCAGCTGGGGAGACGCTTCTGCCCGTACTGGGTAGATTGTATCCTGGGATGAAGATTGAATGGCGGTAATCCGCTTCTGTTGACACACAGAAGAAGAGTCGGCTACGTTGGGACAAATGAGTAACGCCGAACGCCGCGCGCGCGATCGTGAGGCCGCCCGTTCCCGTATCCTCGACGCCGCCTCCGAGTTGTTCGTCAGCGAAGGTTTCTCCAACGTCAGCCTGCGCAAGATCGCCGAGAAGATCGACTATGCTCCGGCGACCATCTATTTGTATTTCCGCGATAAGGACCACCTGCTGTCGTGCCTGTGCCACGAGGTGTTTTCGCAGTTATGCGAAGCGATGGAGGAGATCGAGCGGACGTCGGTGACGCCGCTGGAGTTTTTGGAGCGGGTGCTGCGATTCTACATTGATTTCGGGATCAGGCATCCGCACCATTACCGGCTGGCATTGAGTCTGCGGGCGGCGGTCGCCCGGCAAGGGGCAGATAAGCATCCGGATTCGCAGGAGGCCAACCGGACGGGGTTGGAGGCATTCGACTACTTGCGTCGGAGTCTGCGGCTGAGTGCGGATGCTGGCCTGGTGGTGGTGAATGATGTGGAAGCCACGGCGCAGACGCTGTGGACATTTATCCACGGGACGACGTCGTTGCTGATTTCGGTGCCGGCGCGGCCCCACTTCCCATGGGTGGCCCAGCAGGACATTATCGATACTGGTATTCATATCATTCTGCGCGGGTTACGCCCCGCTGCCGGGAGCCGGGAACAGCCCGCGGCAGCAGAGCCTGTGACGGGCACCGGCGTGAGCCGAAATTAATTTTCAAATTTTTTCTGGCGCGTGATTGATTCCTCCGGGCGTTTCCGCCCTTTGTCGCAAGGAGTGTCAATCATGCAACCAACGGCGTCGACCATCGACTTCCCGGATCTTCTCTACGCCGACCTCCGGCGGATCGCGGCGGCTCACCTGCGGCGCGAGCGGCCTGGCCATACGCTGCAGGCGACCGCGCTGGTGAACGAGGCTTATCTCCAGATTGCGGAAACTTACGGCGATCTCTACAAGAAGAGCCGCGCGCATTTCCTGGCGCTGGCCTCGACGGTGATGCGGCAGGTGTTGGTGCACTACGCGCGGCGGCGGAACGCGGTGAAGCGCGGGGGCGGCGGACTGAAGGTGACCTTGGACGAAGGTTTGGCATTGACGCCGAACAGCACACCGGATGTTCTGGCGGTTGACCAGGCGCTGCGAACGCTGGCCGGACAGGATGCGCGCAAGGCAAGGATGATCGAACTGCGGTATTTCGGGGGCTTGACGGACCAGGAGATCGCCGAAGTGATGGAGGTATCGCTGTCGACGGTGGGACGGGATATACGCTTTGGATTGGCGCTGCTGAACCGGTCGCTGCAGTAGGGCGCCCCGCTATGCGCGACACGTTGGAGCGACTGTTTCACGAGGCGATGGATCTGCCCACTGGAGAACGGCCGGGCTTCCTGGCGACGGCGTGCGGCGGAGATGGGGAACTGCGGGCGGAATTGGAAAGCCTGCTGGGCTGCGCGGCGCGTGGGGACACGCGCATTCGCAGCGCCATTACGACGGCGACGTCGCGGCTGGTGCCGGAGAGCGGCGCGCGGGTGGGGCCGTACCAGTTGCTGGAGCCGATCGGCGAGGGCGGCATGGGTGTGGTGTTTCTGGCCGAGCGGGCCGATGGGCAGTACGAGCAGCAGGTGGCCATCAAGTTCGTGCACGGCGGGGCGGCCGCGATTGCACGCTTTCAACAGGAACAACAGATTCTGGCTCGCCTGCTGCATCCGAACATTGCACGGCTGATTGACGGCGGGCTGACCGCCGACGGCGCGCCGTACATGGTAATGGAGTACTTTCCGGGCGAGCCGCTGGGGGTGTATTGCCGGAGCCGGCAGTTGCCGCTGGAAGAGAAGCTGCGGCTCTTTCTGGAGATGTGCCGCGCGGTGGAGTATGCGCACCGCAGCCTGATCATCCATCGCGACCTGAAGCCATCGAACATCCTGGTGAACGCGCAGGGTGAGTTGAAGCTGCTGGATTTCGGGATTGCCAAGTTCCTGCACCGGCCGCCGGACGAGCAGTATACGGCGCCGGGCTCAAGTTTCTTCACGCCGGACTACGCCAGTCCCGAGCAGATTCGGGGCGAACCGGTGACGACGGCGACCGATGTATACTCGCTGGGGGCGGTGCTGTTCGAGTTGCTGCGCGGGACAGGGCCGCACCAACTACAGAGTTACAGTCCGGCGGAGATCACGAAGGTGGTGTGTTTTGACCCGGCGCCGGAGTTGGGGCTGGGCAACGACCTGGACCAAATTGTGCAGATGGCGCTGCGCAAGGAGCCGGAGCGGCGGTATGCGTCGGTGGCGCAGTTGGCCGAGGATATCGAGCGGTTTCTCGCGAACCGGCCGGTGCTGGCGAAGGGCGATGGCTTCGGGTACCGGGCGCGCAAGTTTCTGCGGCGGAATGCGCTGGCGGTGGCGGCGGCCAGCCTGGCGTTGACATCGCTGGTGGGTGGGTTGGGGGTGGCGGTTTGGCAGGCACAGGTGGCACGGCGGGAAGCCGAGCAGGCGCAACGGCGGTTCCAGCAGGTACGGAAACTGGCACGCACGGTGCTGTTTGATCTGGATGACCAGGTGCGGTCGATATCCGGGGCGATCGGGGCACGGGAGCTGCTGGCGAAGACGGCGATCGAGTATTTGGACAGTTTGTACGCCGATGCGAAGTCGGATCCGACGCTGCGGCAGGAGTTGGCGATTGCCTACGAGCGGATCGCCGATGTGCAGGGGTTGGCGGCGCAGCCGCATCTGGGGCAGCCGTACCAGGCGGTGCGGAACTACAGGCGTTCGCTAGAGATGTGGGAAGGGCTGCCGGAGGCGCAGCGGGATCGGCTTGCGTATCCGCGTGTGCTGTTGAAGATTTTCAATGAAGTGGGTGGGGATCCGCTGCTGGCGCGGGCGCAGGCGGCGGCGGAGCGGTTGCGGCAGAGGGCTCCGCACGCGCCGGAGACCTACGCGCTGCTGGTGCGGCTGGAGCGTGTATCGGGGAACTCCTGGATCACGCGGTTCCGTTTTGACAAGACGCTGGAACATCTGGACCGGGCGCTGGGGTATGCAGAGAAGTGGCATGGGCAGGCGAAGGATGCCGAGTCATTGGACTACCTGGCGGGTGTGCTGGAGGGACTGGGCAGGAATCAGTTGCGAGACGGGCAGCCGGAGCGGGCGTTGGCGAGCCTGGACCGGGTGATGGCGATGCGGCGGAAGGCTTGGGATGCGGCGCCACGCAATCCGCGGCTGGCGCTTTCGCTGTTGCAGATTCTGGTGATGCGGGGGCATGCGCTGGGGAATCCGGAGTACCTGCATCTGAGCCGGACGGGGGAGGCGGCGGCGAGCTATCGGGAGGCGATCGAGATTGGCGAGCGGATTATTAACGAAGACAGCCGGAATGCGCGGGCGCGGACGGATCTGGCGGAGGCGTACTTGGGGTTGGCGGCCGTTACGCCGAACAACGGAGCGGCGGCAAGGGCGTTGCAGATGAGGTCTCTGGCGCTGGCGACCGAGGTGCTGGGTGAAGCGGCGACGCCGGGATTAAAGGCGGACGTGGGGCGAGCGCATTTGGGGTTGGCGATGACGGCGTACCGGGAGCGGCGGCTGGCGGAGGCCGCGTCGCACCTGGACAAGACGCTGGCGTTGTTCCGGCGCAAGGTGCACTCGGCACAATCGCGGTTCCGGGAGGTGGCGCCGCTGACGCTGCTGCTGCGGGTGGAGATGGAAGGGGGGCGGGCAGCGGAGGCGAAGAAGGCTTACGAGTTGCTGCGGGAGCGGGTGGCGACGGTGGAGGCAGACGGGTTGTCGCGGCACACGATGCCGGGGGTGGCCGAAGCGTATGAGGGAATGGGAGGGTATCTGCGGCGTTTGAACGCAGAGGAGAGCAAGACGATGTACCGGAAGAGCGTGGAGGTTTGGGATCGGGTCCTGGGTGGGGGGAGTTTGGAGTCGGTGATGAGGGCGCGGGCGAGGGTGGCGGGATTGTAAAAGAGAAAGGGCCTCCGTTTTCCGGAGACCCTTTCGTTTTCAAGCTGACAGCGGGTTAGCGCTTCTTCTTGCCGGCCGGAGCCTTCCGGGCAGGGGCGGCTTTCTTGACCGGAGCCGCCTGTACGGGCCAGCCCTGTACCTTTTCCTGTTCCACTTCGAAGGTCACCATGAAGGGATCCTTGTTGAACTCCTTGGCGATGCCTTCGAACTGGATTTCGGTGCCGACGTCGGCCTTGCCGCGCATGGGCTTGTCGAGGCGAAGCGTGACGTCGCCGGCGCCGCCCGGAGGATCATTCGGATCCATCTGCAGCACCAGTTCCTTGGGATTCGTCTCCGGCTTGGCGGAAGAAAGACGGCCCTTGAAGGTGGTCAATTCGGTACCTTCGATCTTGCCCGGGAGAGCCGCGTCCTTCATCCTGTCGAAGAAGGCCGCATCCTCATCCAACTGCTTCTTGAGGTTGCGCCAGAAGTAGAACTGCGGCTGTTCGGCGCGGAGCTTGTTCTCCTCCTCGACGCCCAGCGTGCCCTTGTCCTTGATTTCGAAGCCGGCCGGCGGCTTGGGGTTGTCGAGAGCCAGCTTGCGGAGTTCGGCCAAGCCAGCATCGTCCTTGCCGTGATAGCTGGTGTAGGCCTTTCCGAAGAAGTCGTCAATCTGCTTGCGCTGGGGATCCGGCAGACCGCCCTTGTCGGCGGGCAGGTTGGCGGCGCGAGAGAGATAGAAGAGCGCTTCGGAGTTGCGCTTCGGATCTTTCTGGGCACGGATGGTCTGGTAGAGCCAATATGTGGCCTCGCCATCGTTGGGGAACTTATCGAGGAATGCCTTGATACGGGTCTCGGCGCCGGGGTTGTCCTTCTTGGCGAGGGAAATCCAGCCAAGGGTCTTCAGCGCGAGGCTCTCCATATCGGTGCGAGCTTTCGTCCAGGCGGCTGGATCGACATTGGCCGGCTTCTTGTCTGCGGCAAAAATCTTGTCCAGGCACCCCAGTAGTTGGGTGGCCTGCTTGTCGCCCGCGTCCAGCGAAGCCGGATTCGGGGAGGTAGCATTCATGGTGCGCACCAGGGTCACCTGCCAGTAGAGCGAGGTGAGGTCGCAGGAGTCGAGGGCGAGAATTTCATTCGCCGTGGTGATCACTTCCGGAAACTTCTGCGTTTGCGCATAGGTATTCAGGCGGAGCGTGATGCCTTCCTTTTTGAAAGCCGACTCGGGGTATTTATCCTGCCAAGCCTTGATCTTTTCCAGCTTTTTGGTCGGATCGGTCTCTTTGACCATGTCCTGGAACATGTCGTATTCCTGGCGATCCTTCCACTGCTGCTGCTGGGCTGCGGCGCTGGAGACCAAAAGCGCACAGGCTGCAACGATTGCCGTTAGCTTCAACTTCACCTTAACCTCCTCACGGGCCGATGTCGGTCGGGTTTATCTCGCTCGATATTTGTCGGCTTGGACAGAAAGGCGTACCCGCACCGCTGGGCACGCTCTCGTCATCGCAAAAGCGGAGTATACCGGAATCCTCCGAAAGGGCGCAACCATAACCAGTTGTATGACTCCGCGCCGAACCGCGCCGTCCCTACTGCGGTTAGATGCCGGTAGGTAAAACACGGTTCCCGCCTTTGTTTCTCCAAGCCAGAATGGCCAACCTGGAAAGGCAGGCGGACCATAGTAGCGCACTGAGCAGGGCAAAGCCCAGCTTGGTAACCGTCGGGCCGTACTGTAACTCGACATCAATGATGTCGCCGGCTTGCGGCTGGAAGGAGATGTATCCCATGCTGTCGGGGTGCAGCGGCACGGGCTTCCCGCGCGTGGAAGCGCTCCAGCCGGCATCGTAACTCGTCATCCACTGCACCACCTGGCCGGACATGGCCAGTGGGCCGCGGATGCGGACGCGGCCGGGTGCCTGCCATTCCACCTTCAGCACCGGGCGGGCAGGATCGTTGAGCGCGCGATTGTAGAGGTCCTGAAAAAGGGGGTCCCAGGAGGCGGGCTGCTCAGTAACCTGCAGCAGGTGCGCCAGGGAGCGAAAGGGCACGCGGTAGACACGGTCGCCGCCACTCTCGTAGACCTTCTCGAGCATGGCCTCAAAGCGGGCGGGCTCCTTGATATCGCGGTAGTATTCTTCGGACTCCGGCCCGTGTACCACGACATACTCGACGCCCATCGCCTGCAGGCTGCGCAGCGAGTGTTCGTTCTCCCGGCCGGGTGGTGCGCCGACCATGGAACGGAAGCGATAGTCGAAGTTCAGCGGACCACGATTGATGAGGCCGGAATCGAAGGTGCCGTTGGTCTGCGGGACGTTAAACCAGGAATTCAGCCGGAAGCGCAGCCCGCCAGAGACGTGGACACGGCCCTGGTAATGGTGCCGGTCGAGCCACTCGGCCAGCTTCCACTCGACGGTGCTTTCCACGGGGCGCAGTTTCCACTCCTGGTAGCCGACGGTAAGGAAGCGGCGGGCCTGGGGAACGCCCTGCAGGACGAGCGGCGCCATCACCAGCAGGACGCAGAAGCGGTTGACGCCGCCGCCGGCTTTCCAGCCCATGCGCAGCCACTCGGCCACGGCGACAACCAGGAACAGTTCCATTTCAAGGGCGTAGCGGCGGGCCTCCGGGATGGCATCGGCGCCATAGGCGTAGTGGCTTTCGGCAAAGCC